>CALAHL010000281.1 GCA_937891725.1 uncultured Rhodospirillaceae bacterium
CATTGAGGATACCTTGGAGGAGGCGCGCACCTATCTCGAACACGAGGCCGGCAATCATTTCGATGGGCCTCGGGTCGACGCGTTCCTGGAGAACGGCCCGCGCATGATCGACTTCATGGAGCGGAAGACCGAGGTCGCCTTCATCACCGGTACCGCGTTCTCCGACTACCATCCGACCGCGCCGGGCGGAAAGCCGGGCGGCCGGTCGATCTGTGCGGCCCCCTATGACGGGCGCGGGCTTGGCCGGGATGTGAAGCGGCTGCGTCCGCCGCTCAAGGAGATCACTTTCATGGGGATGATGATCGGCTCCGGCAAGGAGCTGCTGCATTTCTTCAACGTGACAAAGTCGGTGGTTAGTGCGGCGTTCGTGGCACAGCGGCTGGTCGCGCATTTCAAGGATCTGGCGCTTCATGGCCGGTCGATGCGGCTGACCAATGGAAACGCCCTTGCGGCCCGACTGGCGCGCTCGGCACTGGATGAGGGGGCGGAGATCTGGACCACCAGCCCGGTGGTCGAACTGATGTCGGACGAGACCGGGCGGGTGACCGGCGCTCTGGTCGACCATGAGGGCACGCTGACCCGGATTGAGGCGACGCGCGGCGTGGTGATGGCGGCCGGCGGCTTTCCGCAGGACCTGGCTCGCCGCAAGAAGCTGTTCGGACACGCGCCGACCGGGGCGGAACACAACTCACCGGCCCCGTCCGGCAATACCGGCGACGGGCTCCGGTTGGCGGAGGGAGCAGGCGCAGGTCTGGACGAAAGCCTGCCGAACGCGGCGGCCTGGGTTCCGGTCTCGAAGGTCAACTGGCCGGACGGCAGCCAGGGGGTGTTTCCGCATTTCATCGACCGGGCCAAACCCGGCGTGATCGCGGTGGCTCCGAACGGCAAACGGTTCGTGAACGAAGGCAATTCCTATCACGACTTCGTCCAGGCCCTGGTCAAGACCTGCGAGGCGGAGGGGCTGACCGGCAACGACGTGCGTGGCTGGCTGATCACCGACCATCGGGCGATCCGGAAATACGGTCTGGGGTTCGTGAAGCCGTTCCCGCTGCCGCTGAACCCCCATATCGCCTCGGGATACGTGAAGCGGGGCGAAAGCCCGGCCGGGTTGGCCGCCGCCATCGGCGTGCCTGCCGACGCGCTGGAGCAGACCTTCGCCCGGTTCAATGGCCCGGCTGCGACCGGCCAGGATCCGGATTTCGACAAAGGCTCGACGGCCTATAACCGGTTTCAGGGCGACCCTGAGATCAAACCCAATCCCTGCGTTCATCCGCTGTCCACCGGGCCGTACTATGCGGTCGAGGTGGTGGTCGGAGATCTGGGCACTTTTGCCGGAATCCGCACCAACGCGCACGCCCAGGCCCTTAGCGAGGATGGAACTGTGGTGCCCGGGCTCTACGCGGTGGGCAATGACGGCGCTTCGATCATGGGCGGAAACTATCCCGGCGGGGGAATCACCCTGGGCCCGGCCATGACCTTCGGCTACATCGCCGGGCGCCATCTGGCCGGGGTCGTGGACGAGGGTTAGCCCGACCCATCCCGTCAGGTCGGCAGCAGGCGGTCGTATTCGGCGCGGAGGTCGGTCCAGGTGTCCCAAAACGGTGTCGGCGTCGCGCCGGACACGCGTGCGACCAGCAAGTCGAGATGGCCATGCCAGCCAGCGCTGACCGCAAGCCGGGTCGAGCGTTCCGCCAACCGATGATGGATCAGCGTAAGCAGCACCTTGTCGCCGCGTGTCTCGAGATCGATCTCGACCTTGCCGTCCTCGCCCCAGGTGAAAACCAGACGACGCGGGGGTGCGATCTCGACGATTTTGCTCTGCATGCTGTGCTCGCCCGAGAAGCCCTCGGGGCGCTGCCCCGGCGGATCGGTGAGCTCGTTGTTCCGCCAGACCAGCTCGAACGAACTCCCGGGCGTCGGCTCCATCTCTCCCGCCGCGAGCCAGGTCCTGCGTAGATCGCTCTCCGTCAGATAACTCCAGACCCGCTCGATCCGGCCTGGCAGCAGGCGTTGGATCTTCAACGTAGTGGGCTCGATCAGCGTTCCATGGGCGCTTATCAGGTCGGCATCGGTCATTGGTCGTCTCCTTGTCTCGAAGCTGGTTTTTTGGCGGCGGCCTCCTCCTCGTCTCTGAGGAGGCGGTCGAGGGCGTCCAGGCGGCTGGTCCAGAAGCGCTCATAGAAGCCGAGCCAGTCTTGGGCGGTGGCAAG
Source organism: uncultured Rhodospirillaceae bacterium (assembly GCA_937891725.1). Lineage (GTDB taxonomy): Bacteria > Pseudomonadota > Alphaproteobacteria > Thalassobaculales > Thalassobaculaceae > JANSYC01. Next base: position 2,211 of record CALAHL010000281.1, read on the forward strand.
CGGACCTGCCTCCAGGCGGCAGACATGGGTGCGCCACCGCACTTCCCGACGGATCAGGCCTGCGGTCTCGAGCACCTTGATGTGCTTCGAGGCGGCGGCGAGG
>CALAHL010000282.1 GCA_937891725.1 uncultured Rhodospirillaceae bacterium
CGGGTGGCGATCTGCCGGCGATTTTTCATGCCAAATCGGAAGGGCGCGTCCGGGTGCTCTGCGCCCAGGGCCCGTCTCCGGCGGCCGCCACGCTGTCGCATTTCAGCGATCTCGGGCTGGATCTGATCCCTGGCAGCGGGTTCCTGCCGGCGGTCGTTCCCGGTGCGTTTCACGGATGGCTGTCGCTGTTGCGCGACTACGGAACCATGACCCTGCGCGAGGTGATGTCCGACGCGATCGGCTATGCCCGCAACGGCTATCCGGTGGTCGAGCGGATCACCGCGACCGTCAATACGGTCAAGGATCTGTTCGAGACCGAATGGCCGACTTCCGCCGCCGTCTACCTGAAGGACGGCAAGGTGCCCGCCCCCGGTTCGATCTTCTCAAACCCGGCCATGGCGGGGCTCTACGAGCGGGTGCTGAAAGAGGCGGAGGCCGGTGGCGGCAGCCGGGAGGCGGTGATCGACCGGGCGCTCGACATCTGGTATCGCGGCTGGGTGGCCGAGACGATCGACCGGTTCCTGCACGCCGAACCGATGATGGACGCCTCCGGTCGCAAGCATCTCGGTCTGCTGACGGCCCAGGACATGGCGGAGTACAGCTCCCATTACGAAGATCCGGCGACCATCGATTACGGCCGATATACCGTCTGCAAGCCGGGCTTCTGGAGCCAGGGTCCGACCCTTCTGCAGACCCTGCGTCTGGTGGAGACCATGGGCCTCGGCGACATGGATCCGACCGGACCGGATTTCGTCCACACCGTGATCGAGGCGATGAAACTGGCCTTCGCCGACAGGGAAGCGTTCTACGCGGACCCGACCCAGGTGGCGGTCCCGGAGAAAGAACTGCTGTCCCGCGCCTATGCGGATCAGCGGCGCGCGCTGATCGGCGCGAAAGCCTCGATGGATCTGCGGCCGGGATCGGTCGCGGGCTATTCCGGTTCGATCGAAGCGGCGCTCGGTGTCGATACCGGTCTCGACCCTCGCGAGCTGGAGCGGATGGGCGTCGGTGAGCCGACCGTCTCCAAATCCGGCGTAATGAAGGGTGACACGGTCCACATGGATATCATCGACCGGGACGGCAACATGTTTAGCGCCACCCCGTCCGGCGGCTGGCTGCAGTCGTCGCCGATCATCCCGGAGCTGGGGATCTGTCTGGGCAATCGCGGTCAGATGTTCTG
>CALAHL010000283.1 GCA_937891725.1 uncultured Rhodospirillaceae bacterium
TCAGAAGACCGATCTCGCGGCGGCGGAGGACTGGACCTATGTTGCCGCCAGTATGGAAGACCTGGCCGATCAGCTTGGCTGCTGAGCTGTGATGGGGCCCAACAAGACAAAGACGAGGAAACGCCGATGAGTCAGGACCGATCGATCGTCCAACGCTATGCCGATTTCGCGGTATCTCTCCGTGAAACCCCGCCGTCCGCCGAGGTGCGCGCCCATGCGGTTCGGGTCGTGCTCGACTGGTTCGCGGCGGCGCTTCCGGGAGCCGGGATGGAGCCGGCCACGCTGGCGGCGCGTGCGCTGTCGGATCAGGTCGGGGCCGGGGCTGCGACCCTGCTGGGAAGCGGGACGCCCGCGACCGGACAGGCGGCCGCCCTGATCAATGGCACCGCCTCTCACATCGTGGAATTTGACGATATCTATAGAGACGGTCTCTACCATCCCGGAACGCCGACGATCTCGGCGGCTCTGGCGGCCGCCGAGATGGCGGGAGCCGATGGCCCGGCGCTGTTGCTGGGGGTGATCGCCGGCTACGAGGTCTCGAACCGGATCGCGGTGGCGATCAATCCGCGCCATTACGATTACTGGCACACCACCGGAACGGTCGGCTGTTTCGGTGCGGCCGCTGCGTCCTCCGTCATCCTCGGGCTGAACGCGGACCAGACCGCCCACGCGCTGGCCAGCGCCGCCACTATGGCGGCCGGGCTGCAACAGGCGTTCCGGGCCGAGGCGATGAGCAAGCCACTGCATTCCGGTCGCGCCGCCGAAGCCGGTCTCCTGTCCGCCCGTCTGGCGGCCGAAGGGGTGACCGGCGCGCTCGACGTGCTGGAGGGCGAGCGCGGGTTCGGCGCCGCGATGAGCGGTCAGGTCGACTGGGAGGCCGCCACCTCCGATCTCGGCCGGGACTGGACGATCGGGCGCACCACGGTGAAGAATCACGCCGCCTGCGGTCACGTCCACGCCGCCGTCGATGCGGCGCTCGCGCTGAAAGCCCAGCACGGCCTGAAAATCGAGGACATCACCCGAATCGAGGCGGCGTCCTACCAGAAATCCGTCGAGATCTGCGGCAATGCGACGCCCAGGACCGCGTTTGAGGCCAAGTTCAGCCTGCCCTACTGTGTGGCGGCCGGTCTGGTCCTCGGCTCGGTCCGCCGCACGGCCTTCGATCCCGGGCCGCTCGCCGACCCGGCGATCCGGGCGCTGACCGCCAAGGTGGTTCATACCGTCGACCGCGATTGCGAGGCGGCGTTCCCCAAGGCCCGCTCGGCGCGTGTCGCGATCGAAACCCAGGACGGACGTTTTGAGATTTTTGCGCCCACGCGAAAGGGCGATCCGGACAATCCGCTGACCGATGCGGAGCTGGACGCCAAGTTCCTGGAGCTGACCGAGCCGGTGCTCGGATCGGCAGCCCCAACCTTGCTCGCGCGTCTGCGATCTCTGGAGAGCGGCGGCCCGATCACCGATCTGATGCGGGAGACCCGTCTGCCGATGGCGGCCGAGTAGCGCTGAGCAAACCCTTATCCCTCTGTCAGGATCCAAAAATGGAAAGCCTTTACGACGATCTTCTCACCGAAGAGCAGATCATGTTCCGTGATGCCGTGCGCGGCTTTGCCGAGCGCAATCTGGCCGCCAAAGCCTTGGAGCGGGCGCACGAGCCCGGCTTCCCCTTCGACGTCGCCCAGATGATGGCGGAACAGGGCCTGCTCGGCATCACCATGCCTGAGGAGGATGGCGGGCAGGGCGGCAGCCTGATGGACGCGATCCTGGCGATCGAAACCGTATCTGCGATCTGTCCGCGCTCGGCCGATGTGATCCAGGCCGGAAATTTCGGGCCGATCCGCACCTTTGTCGAATACGCGACCGAGGACCAGAAGGCGCGCTATCTGGCGCCGCTGCTGGCCGGCAAGGCGACCATCTCGGTCGGTATGAGCGAGCCGGAGGCGGGCTCCGCCGTCACCGATTTGCAGACCACCGCCACACCGGACGGCAACGGGTTCCGGGTCAACGGCACCAAGGTGTTCAGCTCGCACAGCGCCGATTCCAACCTGTTCCTGATCTATCTGCGCTATGGGCCGGGCGTGGACGGGATCGGCTCGGTGCTGATCGAGCGCGGACAGGACGGGTTCACCCTCGGCAAGCCGTCCCGCTATGTGGGCGGCGACGACTGGTGCCAGCTGTATTTCGAGAATGTCCGGGTCGAGCCGGAAAACGTGCTGCTGGGTGAGGGCGGCTTCAAGAAGCAGATCGCCGCCTTCAACATCGAACGGTTGGGCAACTCGGCCCGCGCGCTGGCCTTCGGCCGCCACGCCTTCAACATCGCCCGCGACCACGCGCTGATCCGCGAGCAGTTCGGCCGCCCGCTGGCGGAATTCCAAGGTATTCAGTGGAAATTCGCGGAGGTCGCGGCCCGCATGGAAGCGGCTCAGCTGATGCTGTACCGGGTCGCCGGTCGCGCCAGCCACACCCTGCCCAGCGCCTATGACACGGCTTTGGTCAAATATCTCTGCAACGAAGCCGGGTTCCTGGCCGCCAACGAAGCGATGCAGGTTCTGGGCGGGCTCGGTTACACCCATGAAAGCCTGGTGGAGTACTGCTGGCGCCGGGCGCGGGGCTGGCAGATCGCCGGCGGCAGTCTCGAGGTGATGAAGAACCGGATCGCCGAGGGGGTGTTCGGCCGCCGGTTCTCGCAACGTCCGCCCAAGCCGAAGGCGTGAGCATGTCCCATACCAAACCGGCGGCATGGCTGAATGCCCTGCTGCGGCCCCGGTCGGTCGCCATCATAGGCGCGTCCGACGATCCCAAGAAAGACGGCGCCCGACCGCTCCGGTTTTTGCGTAAGCACGGCTATACCGGGTCGGTCTATCCGATCAATCCGCGTCGCGAGACCGTTCTTGGGGAGAAATCCTGGACCGGTCTCGAGGCGCTTCCCGAGGTGCCGGAGCATGTCTACATCGTGGTCGGGACCGAGCGGGTTCTGGAGGCGGTGGAGCAGGCGGGACGGGCCGGCGTGAAGGTCGCCACCGTCCTGGCCGACGGGTTTGCCGAGACCGGCCCCGAGGGCCGCGCCCTGCAGGCCAGGCTGGCGGAAACCGCCCTCGGCCATGGGATGCGCCTGCTCGGCCCGAACTCGATGGGGGCCGCCAACATCATCGACCGCACGCCGTTCACCACCAATGCCGCCTGGGAGGCCGAGGATCTGATCCCCGGCGGTCTGATGGCAATCTCGCAGTCCGGCTCGCTGATCGGCACCTTGCTGTCGCGGGGGGCTGCGCGGGGGATCGGGTTCGCCCATCTGGTCTCGGTCGGCAATGAGGCGGATCTGGATGTGGGGGCGATCGGAGAGGCGGCCTGCGCGCTTGAGGAGGTCGAGTGTTTCCTGCTGTTTCTGGAAACCCTGAGACGTCCCGACCGGCTGGAGGCCTTCGCCCGGGCCGCGCACACGGCGGGCAAGCCGATCGTGGTCTACAAACTGGGCCGTTCCCCCGAAGCACAGGATCTCGCCGTCGGCCATACCGGCGCGCTGGTCGGCTCAGACCGGGCGGCCGATGCGTTCTTCGCGGATCTCGGCATTCTGCGGGTGGATCAGTTCGAAGCCCTGTTGGAGCTGCCGGCCCTGCTGAAAGGCCGGGTCGCCGAACACGGACGCCGGGACAAGCCGGTCGCGGTGGTCACCACCACCGGCGGCGGCGGAGCGATGGCGGTTGATCGGCTGGGTGTCGCCGGCATCGAGGTCCGGGGCGCGCCGTCCGCGCTTCTGGCGTCGGTCAAGGATGCTACCGGGGTCGAGATCAAATCCGGCCGGCTGATCGACGTCACCCTGGCGGGTGCCCGCTATGATGTCATGAAATCCGTGATGGACGGGTTGCTGGAGAGCGGCGAGTTCGGGGCGGTGATCTCCGCCATCGGCTCCTCCGCCCAGTTCCTGCCCGAACGCGCTGTGCAGCCGGTGGTCGACTGCGCCGGCCATGCCGTTCCGCTCGCCGCCTGTCCGCTGCCGCAGGCCGACCGGGCGCTCACCATGCTGGCGCAGGCCGGGGTGCCGGGGTTCCGCAGCGTGGAATCCATGGCCGATGCCCTGCGCGCCTTCCTGCACTGGACCCCGCCGCGGGACCGGATGGGACCGGCGCCCGATCTTGGAGCGTTGCCTGCCCGATTCGACGAGGCGAGCGGGCTGGACCTGTTCGACAGATTGGGTGTGCCCACCGTCTTCCGGCGGGTGCTCGGTCCCGACGATCCGATTCCCGACGATCTGGAATATCCGGTGGTGCTGAAAGCACTGTCGGCCGATCTGCCGCACAAGACCGAGGCGGGTGCCGTGGCCCTCGGTCTGCCCGACCGGGCGGCGGTCGCGGCGGCGCGGGACGCCATTCGGGTCCGGGTTGCCGCCCGCGCGCCTGACGCCAAGCTTGAGGGCTGGCTGATTCAGGCGATGGTAAAGGGCCTCGGCGAGGCGCTGATCGGCTATCATGTGGATGCCGAATCGGGCCCGGTCATCACGGTCGGTGCCGGTGGCATCTTCGCCGAGCTGTACGGCGATGTCGCGGTGCGGCTGGCCCCGGTCGATCTCGCGACGGCGCGGCAGATGGTGGCCGAAGTCCGGGGTTTGAAGGCGCTTGCCGGATGGCGGGGGCGCGCTGCGGGCGATCTCGAAGCACTTGCGGGTGCGGTGTCCGCCCTGTCGACCCTTGCCGCCGATCCCGAACGGCGCATTTCCGAAGCCGAGGCCAATCCGGTGATGGTCCTTGAGACCGGTGTGGCGGCGGTCGATGCGCTGATCGTCCGGGCATAGAGCACGATCACCGTATTCGGACTCGTTCGCGGTATCGAATACGGTGTGAATCTGGAGGGTTCTGTGAGGTCGCGCGGCATGGAGGCGGCAGCCGAGCTCG
>CALAHL010000284.1 GCA_937891725.1 uncultured Rhodospirillaceae bacterium
CAGGGTCAGAGCCGTCGACGCCCGGGCATTGCCCTTCCGAGGTCAAGGCCGGGGGCGGCCCAAAGCTGGCAGCAGAGTCCGGAGACTGCTGCTAATCCATTGATATATAACTTAAAACCACTTGCGGGCCGGGTGGTTTTACCAGCATGCTTTTGAGCGTCAAGACCCGTTCGATGGAGGTTATCGCTCATGACATTGCTTGCGCGTGATTTGTATCGGTACAAGCTTACCACGGCCGAGATCCTATATGGATTCCCAGATTATCCCGATCTCCTGCAAACCTATCTCTGGCAGGACATGGATCTGGCCCCCGAATTTCCCCGCCTCACCAAATTTCTCGACTTCTGGGAACGCAATCTCGACGGAAAACTTCACACGGTAAGAATCGGCGACGTGTCTCTGGCCTGCGCCAAGGAAATCAAATACGCCGCCCACCAGTTGCACCTGCACTGAGCGACAAACCGCCCTCGCGCCCGGTTCACTCCGGCGCGAGGGTGACCTTCAGGCCGTCCAGGCTCTCGTCGAACAGAATCTGGCAGGACAGGCGCGAGTTCTCCTGCACATCGAATGCGAGATCGAGCATGTCGTTCTCTTCCTCACCGCGCGGCTCGACCTTGTCGGTCCAGGCCGGATCGACATAGACATGGCAGGTCGCGCACGCACAGGCGCCGCCGCATTCGGCCGCGATCGGCAGACCTGCGTCCCGAATGATCTCCATCACCCGCCAGCCCTTGGTGCCCTCGAGCTCGTGCTCACCACCCTCGCGGTCGGTCACATGCAATTTCATCGTTCGCCCCGGTTTGCTCTGGTCGCGTTGAATTCGACATGTAGAGCGTCCCGGCGCTGGGGTCCAGTCCTTCGGGTTCGCCGATAGGTCTCATCCCGGCGCAAGCGTGACCTTCAGGCCGTCCAACTCGTCGCGCATCAGGATCTGGCAGGCCAGACGGCTGGTGTGCTCGACCTCGAAACAGCCGTCCAGCATGTCCTCTTCCTCGTCGGACTTGGCCGGCAGAAGCTCGATCCAGCCCGGATCCACATAGACGTGACAGGTGGCGCAGGAACAGGCGCCGCCACACTCGGCCTTGATCGGCAGACCCCAATCACGGATCACCTCCATCACGCGCCAGCCGTCGAGCGCCTCCAGACTGTGCTCGACGCCTGCCCGATCGACGACCTTCAGAATCACGAGACCCCCAGCTTTTGCTGCAGATCTGTCGACGAGGTCGTGTACTGGAACCGCAGCTTGCGGTCGGGGTGGACGATGCGGTGGGCAGCCTGGGACATCAGGGCCGCCTCATGGAAGCCGGACAGAATCAGTTTGAGCTTGCCCGGATAATTGTTGATGTCGCCGATCGCAAAAATCCCGTCGGTCGAGCTCTGGAACTTTTCGGTATCGACCGGAATCAGGTTCTCATGCAGGTTCAGCCCGAACTCCGCCACCGGACCCAGCTTCATGGTCAGCCCGTAGAACGGCAACAGCATGTCGCAGGGGATCGACCACTCACCCTTGTCCTTGTCTTTCAGCACCACGCCGGTCAGCTGCCCATCGGACCCTTCCAGCCCGGAAATCTGCGCGATCTCCAGCTTCATCCCGCCCGAGGCGACCAGCTGGCGCATCTTGTTGACGGTATCCGGTGCCGCCCGGAAATCGTCGCGCCGGTGCACCAGCGTCAGCGAGGCCGCCAGCGGCTGCAGATTGACCGTCCAGTCGAGCGCGCTGTCGCCGCCGCCGGCGATCACCAGATGCTTGCCGCGGAATTTTTCCATCTGCCGGACTGCGTAGAACACCGAGGTGTCCTCGAAGGCATCGATATCCTTGATCGGCGGCTTCTTGGGCATGAACGAGCCGCCGCCGGCCGCAATCACGATCACCTTGCTTTCGATCACCGTGTCCATATCGGTGGTCAGCCGCCACCAGCCGTCTTCGGTCTTCGACAATGCGGTCGCCATCTGCCCGAAATGGAACACCGGATCGAATGGCGCGATCTGCTCCATCAGCTTGTCGGTCAACTCCTGACCGGTGCAGATCGGCACCGCCGGAATGTCGTAGATCGGTTTCTCGGGATACAGCTCGGCGCATTGCCCGCCCGGCCGGTCGAGAATATCCACCAGATGGCATTTGATATCGAGCAGGCCCAGCTCGAATACGGCGAAAAGCCCGCACGGGCCGGCGCCCACGATGGTAACGTCCGTGCGGATCGGATTCTGCGACTGACCGTCAGGCATGGGGTTCTGGTTCCCTCAGATGAAACACGACTCCTGCGGACCTTAGAGACGCCGTTCGCCCGCGCCAAGCACCATAACCGCGCAGGCGGCTGGAGCCAAATTCATTTGTATGCCTACAAGTTTGGAGCGGGATCCGAAGGCGGTCCGATGCGATGCTTGGTTTCGCGCCCGCCAAACGCTATGTGACAGGGATCCAAATCTCGGCACGGAGTCCCCAGCATGACCCTCAAGATCTTCGGTATCGCGCGCTCCCGGGCGTTTCGGAACATCTGGCTGTCGGAGGAGCTGGGCCTCGCCTACGAGGTGATCGACATCGCGCCATCCGATGCCCACAAGGACGAGCGTCTGCGTGCCCTGAACCCGAACGCCCGGGTCCCGGCGATCGACGATGACGGTGTGGTGATCTGGGAATTGATCGCGATCAACCTTTACCTCGCCGGCAAGCATCGTGGGGAGTTGAGCGCGGACGACGCTGCGGAATACGGCCGGATCCTGCAATGGAGCTTCTGGGGCGTGACCGAATGCGAGTCCTTCGCGCTCGAGGCGCTGCGCCACCGGATGCTCTGGCCGGAAGAGCGGCGCGTCGAGGCGAAAGCGATTGAGGCGCTGGTGGCGCTGGAGCGTCCGTTCGCCATTCTGAACAGCGAGTTGGAGGCGCGGGAGTATCTCGCGGCGGACCGGTTCACGGTGGCGGATCTGAACGTCGCCTCGATCCTGGGCTGGGCCAAGGCGGCGGGAATGGACCTTGAGCCCTATCCGAACCTGAAAGCCTGGCTCTCCCGCTGCACCTCTCGCCCGGCCGCCCGCAAAGCGGCCTCGATGATGCGCTGACGCGCCGCAGCCCGTGGATTTGACGATCGCGGGCGCGGAGCGCACATAACCGGACATGGATCAGACACTCGGCAGTTCTCCCACCCACGTGGCGGCCCCCAGCGACCGGGCCGTGCGCGCCCGCCCGGCCGTGGTCGCCTGGCTGTTCGTGAACGCTGCGATGGTCGCCGCCATGATCGTGATC
>CALAHL010000285.1 GCA_937891725.1 uncultured Rhodospirillaceae bacterium
CGGGTGGCAGATCGGCCGTGCGCTCGACGGTCGAGCTCGTCTTTGCACAGCAGAAGGGGCGCATTGTACTGGTTATGCGCACCATCGACATTGCCAGGTGACAACGGCCGATGGGTCCTCCCCAAAAGTGGCCTCCGAAAATTCCCCACTTGGCTGTGGTGGGTGGTCAGCCTGGCGGTCAATCCTGATCCCTCCTTTCGGCGGCCGCCCGCGGCCGTGTGGTGTCGTATTGCCGCCTGCGCTGGACGAAGGAGGACGTCGGAACGGTTTTGCTCCGTAAGCATCCGGCGAGAACCGCAGGATTTGGTGTTGATCAGGATGATCTGCCCGTGGCTGGAGTTTTCCGTGGTCTTGGGGCCCATTTCTTGGCGAGATGTTCGAACTTGTCGAGGATACGATCAATCCCGGCGTCCTCGACGTCGAAGTCGGAGCCATACCACTCAAGCATCTCGGCATGGGCCTCGTGAGCAGGATCTGCGATCGCCTCCAGGAAGTCGGCATAGCCTGGGACGCCGCCGATGTCCTCAGGCGGGCACGCACCGATTGCCCTGACGAGGCGCGGATATTCTGCACCTGGAATGGCGTCGTCGATCTTCTCGACCTTGATCACATGGTGCCAGTTGTCGCCGAAGTCGTAGATGTAGTGGATCGTCTTCGTTCCCACATCTTCCATGACGTCGAGCAGGCTGGTCTTGCTCGCCGGCAGAGGCCCTTCGTAGAAGCCATCGGGGTCGGGCACACCCCAGCCGACCCCGCCCGCCCTGAACTCGTAGAGATGGGTATCCGTCCAGCCCATCGCCGCCTGAATCACCTCGTGCAGACGGCTCAGCCTGATCTTGAGAGGCACATCAAAGCGCCGGAGAACTTGCGGCTCGACGTCGGACAGCGTGACCTTCAGGCGTGCGACCAGCGTCATGCGGCGATCTCCAGATCCTTGCGCGCTCCAGCCCAGTTCCACGGGAGCAGTTCGTGCAGGCGTGAGACCGGCATGTCGGAGATGCGGGCGATGACGTCTGTCAGCCACGCCTGGGGGTCGATGTCGTTGAGCTTGGCCGTGCCGATCAAGGTGTACATCGCCGCCGCGCGCTGCCCACCGCGCTCGGAGCCTGCGAAGAGCCAGGATTTCCGTCCGAGGGCCACACCGCGCAGGGAGCGTTCGGCGGCGATGTTCGAGAGGCAGATCCGCCCATCCTCGAGGAACCGCGTGAAGCCTGGCCAGTGGGTGGATGACAGCAGGTAATCGATGGCTTTCGCCACCTTGGCGTGCTTTGACAGGAGCGCGCGCTCGCCGCGGAGCCAGTGCTCGAGGTCCGCGACCAGCGGGGCCGATTGGCGCTGTCGCATCGCCAGCCGCGCCTCTGCGGACTGCCCGCTGACCATGCGTTCGATCTCGAACAGCGCGTCGATGCGCTTCACCGCCTCCACGGCGATGGGCGAGATCTCCTTGGGCGACTTGCCCTTGCGGATATTGGTCTCGACGTCCGCAAGCTCGAAGAACTTGCGCCGTGCGTGGGCCCAACACAGCGCCGATGCCACCGGCCCGGGCTGTCGGGCGGCATCGAAGAGCTGGTTATACCCGGCATAAGCGTCGGCCTGCAGGATGCCCTGCCAGCCTGCCAGATGTTTCGTCGGATGCTCGCCAGCGCGATCGGGGGAGAAGCGGAACACGACCGCGGGCGGCGCGGTCCCGTCGAAGGGGTGATCATCGCGCACATAGGTCCAGAGCCGGGCTGTTTTCGTGCCGCCGCGGGCCAACAGCGGCACCGTGGTGTCGTCCCCATGCAACCGGGCCGCGGTGAAGACATGCGCCTCGATCAGGGCGTTCAGCGGCTTCAACAATTCGGCCACCGCGCCAACCTGGTCGGCGAGCGTGGAGAGGCTGAGGTCCACGCCCTCGCGGGCGTAGCGTTCGGCCTGACGGTTGAGGGGCTGATGCTGGCCGTATTTCTCGAACACGATCATTGCCAGCAGGCTGGGGCCGGCCCATCCCCGCGGGATCGGATGGAAGGGTGCCGGGGGCTGGGTGATCTTCTCGCAGGCCCGGCAGATGAACTTCTCCCGGACCGTCTGGATCACCTTCCACTGGCGCGGGACGACCTCCAGCGTCTCGGTGATGTCCTCGCCCATCTTCACGATGCGATCGGATCCGCAGCATGAACAGGTGCTGGGGGCCTCGACCACCACGCGCTCGCGCGGAAGATGCTCGGGGAAGGCTTTCTTCACCGGCTTGCGCCGCTCGAAGCCGCCGACCTTGGTCGTCTTCCGCTCGGCCCGCATCCGGTCCTCGGCGGCGTCTGCAATCAGCTCCCCGAGCTGGAGTTCTAGCTGGTCGAGTAACTTGGCGCTGCGCTCCGCACTACGGCCATACTTGTCGCGCTTGAGGCCGACAATCATCGCCTCGGAGGTCGAGACCACCGCGCGCGCCCGCGCGAGATCGGCTTCAGCCGCCGCCGCGCGCTGCTCCGACGGCGCAAGCGCGGCGCGCAATTCTTCGAGTTCGGAGCGGCCCTCTGACATGGCGACTGCCTACCACGATCACCCGCCAAGAACCAGTAAAACAAGGGCTATCCAGTGGATTTATCCAACCTTCGCAGGACGTTGCGTCCAGCGCGGATTGCGCCAGTCGATCCCCTCGAGAAGATAGCCGAGTTGCGCGAAACACTGACCGCCATCGCCAACGGCCACCCCGCGTCGCGCATCGACGACCTCATGCCTTTGGCCTTCCAAAAGCCGTCAAGCTGAAAGCCTGACGGGGGTCACGCACCGCTTACAATGAAGTACGCCTTCATACGGGCGC
>CALAHL010000286.1 GCA_937891725.1 uncultured Rhodospirillaceae bacterium
ATACGCCTCGTTCATCGAGAACACGAACTTGCCCGAGGTGATGTCGACCTGACCGCCCGCGAAATTCACCGCGAACAGACCTTTCTTGACCGAACTCAGGATCTCGCCCGGATCGTCGTTGCCGGCCGCCATATAGGTGTTGGTCATGCGGGGCATCACGTGGTGGGCATAGCTTTCCCGACGGCCGTTGCCGGTCGGCTTCATACCCATCAGCCGGGCGTTCTGGCGATCCTGCATGTAGCCCACCAGAATGCCGTTCTCGATCAGGACGTTCTGGCCGCTGGGTGTGCCCTCGTCGTCGATCGTCAACGAGCCGCGCCGATCGACCATCGTGCCGTCGTCGATCACGGTGACGCCGTCGGCTGCGACTTTTTGTCCGATCATTCCCGAATATGTCGATGTGAGCTTGCGGTTGAAGTCGCCTTCCAGCCCGTGGCCCACCGCCTCATGCAGCATGACGCCGGGCCAGCCCGGGCCCAGGACGACTTCCATCTCTCCGGCCGGAGCCGCGATGGCGTCCAGGTTCACCAGCGCGATGCGAAGCGCTTCATCAACCGCGGTCTTCCAGTTCTCCTCGGTCACGAACCGGTCGAACATCAACCGTCCGCCGGAGCCGTAAGAGCCTGATTCCATACGATCTCCGTCGCCGACAACGATCGAGACATTGGCGCGCACCAGAGGCCGGATATCGGCGATACGCTGCCCGCCCGGCCGCACGATCTGCACCGCCTGCCAGGATCCGGTCAGCGATGCCGAGACCTGACGGACACGCGGGTCGAGCGCGCGGGCATAGGCGTCGATTTCCGTCAGAACCTTGATTTTGGCCTCGGTCCCCATGCCGGAGAGCGGGTTATCCGAGCTGTACAGCGCGCGATTCGTCCCCGACGGACCTTCGGCTGCGGTTCCGGAGCGACCGGCATGAACCGCGCGCACCGTGTCGCCGGCCCGCTTGATCGCCTCTTCCGACAGTTCGGCGGCATGGGCATAGCCCCGCGCCTCGCCGGAGATCGCCCGCAGGCCGAAGCCTTGATTGGTGTCGAAGGAGGCGGTTTTCAGACGCCCGTCGTCAAAAGCCAGGCTTTCGGATTGGCGGTATTCCAGGAACAACTCACCGTCATCGGCTCCCTCCAGCGCGTCGTCGACCAAGGCCTGAACCCGGTTCGGATCAAGGCCGGTGCGGCCGTAGAACAGGTCGTCGGTGGTTGCGATATCGGTCACGCGGTTCTCCATAGATGACGTCAGCGGTCCATAACACATAAGCAT
>CALAHL010000287.1 GCA_937891725.1 uncultured Rhodospirillaceae bacterium
GTCAGTGGGTCAAGCGGAGATCGTCGGTGGAACCGGTGATTCTGCAACAGCCTCTAATGTGTATTTTTTATGGGTGGATTTCGACGGCATGCAGAACCTTGATGCTCCGCCTCAGTCTGATGAGATTTCGGACCTCCTGGAACGAATTGCACTCCGCGACCAGGCGGCATTCTCCACCCTCTTCGACCGCACATCGCCGAAACTCTTTGCCGTCCTGATCCGCATGCTCGGAAGAAACGACGCGGTCGATGCCTTGCAAGACGTGTTCGCAACCGTCTGGAACAGCGCCTCAAAGTTTCCGTCCACACACGGTTCCGGAATCGGTTGGTTGCTGACGCTGACACGCCATCATGCGATTGAAATGATGCGGGCGCGAGTACCGAAGACAGACGGCGTCGGCAATCGCCATGACCTGACCGCATCCGACCTGACCTCGCAGCAGGCGGCCGTCGCCTCGCTGAATCGCGCACGGCTGGACCAGTGTCTGGGAAAGCTCGAAGCGCGTCATGCTGATGCACTCCGCCGCGCCTATCTCGATGGTGAAACCTACGCGGAGTTGGCTGAGCGGTTCGATGTAGCCCCGACCATGATGCGCTCCTGGCTGCGTCCCTCTCTGATCGACCTGCGAGTCTGTCTCTCGGATCTGGAAAGCGCGCACAGCGATGGATAGGACCCAAGACCGTCTGGCCGCGCAGGAGCGCGACGATGTCATGGCGGCTGAATTCGTACTCGGCGTACTTTCGGGAGACGAGCACGCGGCCTGCGCGCGCCGGGTCGAGAACGAGGACGCCTTCCGCCAAAAGGTCGCCCGATGGTCCCGGGACCTCGCTCCGATCGCTGACGAAATCACACCGATCACCCCGCCCGAGCGGGTACGCGCCCACCTGAACGACCGGCTGTTCAAAGACAGCAAACCTCCAATTCGGAAGAACTTTCTCGCTCGAACCTGGGGTCATGCCGGACTTTGGCGGGGCCTCGCGGTGATAGGGGTCTTGGTGTCGATCGGTCTCGTCTATGAGATGGACCGGAGAAGCCGGGAGTTCACTGGAACCGTTGAGACCGGGCAGACGAATCTGGCAGCCGCCCGGGCCACCATTGTGTCATTGGAAGAAGCCGTGAGAGCGGCGCAAGACGATGCGCAAGTCGCAGATGCCACCATGCAGGAACTTCTGAACAGGACCTCCGGCGTCCTGACCGGGACCCTGGCGAGCAGCGACAGCCCGGTCGCCTACCAAGCGCTCTATTGGGCCGATACAAAAAGCCTCACTCTCATCGGCGCCGGCCAATCCGCGCCAAGCGGACGGGATTTCGAGCTTTGGCTAATCGAAGACGGCCGCCCGCCCCTTTCCCTGGGGGTCATACCGCGCGACAGCCAAAGCGCGATTGCCCTCCCGGAATCCGTCGACCGGACAGTGGTCACGCAGAGCGCCTTCATCATCTCGGTTGAGCCGCTCGGCGGCGCTGCAGACGGTGAGCGGAGCGGCCCAATCGTTGCCGCCGGAAAACTCATTCACACGCCCTGAGCACACGCCCTGAGCACACGCCCCGAGACTCGATCTATCTCCGCCGCGTCTCCCTTCGTTGAATTAAACGAGCGCCGCCCGTTTGCGCCGTTCGGCGATCCGCAGACTTGAGGTCAGATGCTCCCGGTCGACGTAGCAGCCGCGCAATCGACGCTCTCCGGTACTGGGGTCATAGCCGGTGCGGCCATGCAGAACTCTGCGATTGTCGAACGACAACATATCGCCGGCCCGCAGGCGCGTGACGACGCGGCTCTCGGGCCGCTCTGACAGTTCGAACAGAAAGCGGAGGCCACGATAGACTTTGTCGACATCCTCGAATGACGCCTTCATCGGCGCCCGCAGCCAGGGATTCCAGCGAATTTCAGAAATCGCGCCGGTGTCATCCGTCCCGATAATAGGCGTGGTCCAACGATAGTCGGTGGACTTGGCCTTGCTGGCGGCAGTGACCGGAACTGTGCTCAGAGCCTCGAACAGGTCGGGAGCCTCGGCACGCAGGCATTCGGCCAGATACAACCCATCGGACAGAATGCTGTCGCCGCCATCAGCCTCATTGCTCATGCAGTGCAGGAACTGCAGACCCGGCATGGATTCCCTCGTGGCCAGATCCACATGAAGCGGCAATGCCATGGAGGTGTACGCATTCGAGTCCGCATCCGGCTTCGAGATCACATCAAAGAACTTACCGAAGTTGGTCTCCCGGATCGGCCCCAGCAGGGCGGGTACCGTCTCGACCACCTCGGATGTAGCATCAAGCCCCTCCAGGATCGCGACACCCCAGACGTGCAGCGCCTCGGCCCAGGCCTCACGGGCTTCGCCGCCGGCAACCACGTCGGGTCCGTGAAGGCGCGGAAGTTGATTTGCAAACCCGCTGGCCCATGTCACCCGCGAGGGCATTGGATCTCGGTCCTCTTCCGGCGCACCGGCGAGATCTGGGGCGTGCGCCCGCAACCATCCGGGATGAAACCGGCTGCCTTCTCCGGTCGACCACCGGACATGCAACGCACCCTCGCCATCAATATCGGCCGAGGTCGCTTCCAGACCGGCCGGGATATCGATCAACATCAAGGATTGCTCACGCGTGACCGGGTGGGTTGTCTCCGGATCCGGGGCATGCTCCCGCAAGGTCATCGGGTGGTAGAGGCAATGGCCACCATCCGCCCATTGCAAGCGCACGCCGCCCCTTTCGACCATCGCTGAAACAAGCGCCTGGTTCACAGGATAAGTCTCAAAATCGGGGGTCTCGGGTAGGGCCATGATGACTCTCCTCGCTGCTTTCGGGCCGGGTGCGCGGTCTAGCAGAAAGCCTCACCATTTCGATATGGGTCTGCTGTCTTAAAGTCGACGGACCGTCCCAGGATCGACCTTGAACACCAAAAGATCGCCGCGGCGCTCCAATTCGCCCGTCAGTTCGATTGCCTGGGAGACATAATCGAGCAGGGCACCGGTGATTTCCATGCCGGCCGGATCGGCCATCAGAAGCGACTCCACACTGCCGTCCGCCCGGCGGATCAAGAAGGT
The DNA here is from genome assembly GCA_937891725.1 of uncultured Rhodospirillaceae bacterium. Classification (GTDB taxonomy): domain Bacteria; phylum Pseudomonadota; class Alphaproteobacteria; order Thalassobaculales; family Thalassobaculaceae; genus JANSYC01. The sequence goes on from CALAHL010000287.1 coordinate 3,042, forward strand.
CAGCGGCACCCCGCCAATCAGGCAGAGATTGGCGCACAGCTTGTGGGTCTTGCCCTGACCGGGACGCATCGCTCCGTGAAAGCATTTGCTGTCCAAAAGCTCACCTTTGAGCGTCACACGGCCAAGCGTCTCGATATCCGGGCCGGTCCACCCGGCCACCGGAGCCGGATCGGCCGCCGCTACCAAGCCTTCGTTGCCCGACACCTGGATCATCTCGAAATCATCCCTGCGCAGGACGACCCCGGACACATCGACCGGTTTGCCCTGCATCTCGCGGGCGATTTTCTGAACACCTGTCTTGCCGACGCCGGACAGCGGAATTGTCCGGCCAAAGGGATGATCGGCATCCGGAGGCAGGAACAGTATGGGATAAGGATCGGCCATCACGATGCCGGTTCGGGTCTGCTGCCCCTCCCCCCACTGAAATCCGCCGTCACCCCAATCCCGTTGCCCCTCGACAATCACCGTCGCAACAACGGCTCCCGTCCCCAACAACACGCCGACAACGACTGCCAGGAACATGGCGAGCGCACGCGGCATCCCGAGATAACCGACAAAGAACGGCCGCTTGCTCATGCGGGGCCATCCGTCAGAAGAATCGGCGGCGTCGGAGTACCCGCAGGCAAGGCCTTGGTGTCGATCATCACAAAGTCGCCATCTCGACGCACCCGATAGGTTGGGACTTTTTCGGTGAACGGCGGCGGTGAGCGCCCGGTCTCGGGATCGTACTGAAACCCATGCCATGGGCAGGTCACGCAGCCGAAGACGATCTTGCCCTCGCCCAATGGACCGTTCTGGTGCGCGCAGACGTTTGAGAGAGCCGAGATCTTCTCGCCGGTCTCGCCATACCGGAACACCGCCACCCGCTCGCCGTTCGGCAGGGCGACCGGGTGGCCGTGATCGGGCGTCAGAGAATCGATCCGCACCGCCTTGATCCAGTCTCCGTCGGCGGTAACAACAACCTGTTGTCGATCCCGCTTCGCCTCGACACTCCCCGCCGTCAGGTGCAGTCCTGCCACCGCCAACAAGCTGAGGCCGACCATCAGGGGATAGGCCGTGCCGGTTTCGGACTGCAGCAGGCCGAGCGCCACATGCATCACCACGAGCCCATAACAGAGATAGACGAGCATATGCAGCCGCTTCCAGATCGGCGGCGACAGAAAATGAAGCCAGAAATCGTGGCTGGTGGCGGCCATGGTGAACAGGATCGCAAGCGCGGCCATTCCAAGCCATTCGAACGGAAACCCCAGGAAGCTGATATCCGTATTCGAGACCAGCAGAGCGACCCAGGGGTCGAGCGGCGAGAACGCCAGATACCAGCCGGACACCGCCCATAGATGCGCAGTCGCCACGAAGAAGGTCATCACCCCGAAATGCCGGCGGTTGTAGAGCAGCGGCAGAAACCGGGTGTCCAGACGGGCCAGCGGTCCGATACACAAGATGATCGTCAGCATCAGAAACGCGCAGGACCCAAAGGCCCGCATCCGCAGCTCCGCACCACCGATCACCGGCGATTCCAGCAATCCGGGCGCGTATCGCAGGAACAGAATCAGATAGAGTCCGACAAAAAGCCCGAGCGCCCCATCATACCAAAGCTTGTTCGCATTCCAGAGAACCGGCCGATAGCCGACGCTCATCCGATCCTCCCCATCCGAGGATCCCCCGAACTCTTGAAGCTCGGCACCGGCGTGGTCTCGACCGGAAGTGTCGGTCGCAGGAGAAGCGCAGCCAGGAACCCCGCAATCAGAACCAGAGTCAGGACCGGCCATATCCGTCGGTGGGCCCGCCGAAGATCGATCTGCATCAGTCTGATCCATGCCGCTCTGGTCCGTGCCTCTCGAGCCAAACCCAGCGCGCCACGACCAACGGCCAGAGCCCCACCACGCCGGGGATCGCAAAGAGACGGAACAGATAGCTGCCGCGCGCGTTGTGATCGACCCGGTCGACTCCCCACAGCAGAAATGCGACTGCGACCGGCACGCCGACCCAAATATAGGATTGAGCCAGCCAGATCAGACTCTCCGCCGTCGCGATCGCGCTTTCTGACACACCTAGCATTGGCCCCGCCTCAGGTTCACGTCACACAGACATGATGGGCAGCAGGAAAGGTACGGTCCACCCCAAAACCGCTACGATGCAGATGGCTTCCGCTAACAATCTCGCGAGGTTTGGGCTGCGGCAAGGCGCAGAGACTCAATTACCGCGATCGACCCTGTCGATCCCGTCCGACGGTGCGGGAACCATGCGCGGCATCCCGGTCGAGGGGTCTGTCGAAACGTTTCCTGCTCCAGATCCAGGCGGCGGGGGCGCACTCGGCTCAATCGCGATGCCCCGGGTCGGTGTACAGGTGTCTGACAACATTTGCTTCACGAAGCTCTCCTGGCATTTTGTCCAGGATCTTTCGGCGACCAGACCACTCGATTCCGCGTACATCGAGGCCCCAACCAAAACGGCAATGGCGGCGGCAAGGATCCACATTCCGCGATTCATATCTCGGTCTCCAAAACGATGCTGTATCTCATACTTCGAATATGGGGAGCCATAGAGCCCGATCAACGTATCGGGACCCGTTTGCCGTCTAGCTTTTCGGTTCAACGAAGAGCGTCGCACCTTCGACCCGCACAATCATCACGTCCGTGCCTGTTTG
>CALAHL010000288.1 GCA_937891725.1 uncultured Rhodospirillaceae bacterium
TCTACGTCGCCGCCGAGATGAAGCGGGAAGGTCTGAACCTCCCGTTGATGATCGGCGGGGCCACCACCTCCAAGATGCACACCGCGGTCAAGGTCGCGCCGGCCTATGACGAGCCGGTGGTGCACGTGACCGACGCCAGCCGGGCGGTCGGCGTGGTGCAGAACCTGCTGTCGAAAACCGCCAAGGCCGATTACGCCGCCGCGATCGACGCCGATTACAAGGCGATGGCCGAGAAGCGGCGGACCGGACGGGTCGATCGCAAGCGGATCTCGATCCAGCAGGCCCGCGACAACGCCCTGAAGCTCGATTGGGCCGGCTATACCCCGCCGAAGCCTGCCTTCACCGGCACCAAGACCTTCGCGGACTATCCGCTGGCGGAACTGGTCGAGCGGATCGACTGGCAGCCGTTCTTCGCGACCTGGGAGCTGCGTGGCCGGTTCCCAGACCTGCTGGACGATCCGGTGATCGGTGAGGCGGCCCGTCCGCTCTGGGACGACGCCCAGGAAATGCTGAAGACGCTGGTGGCCGAAGAATGGATCAAGCCGCGGGCGGTGATCGGGTTCTGGCCGGCGGAAGCGGTCGGCGACGACATCCGGGTGATCACGGGCGCGGGCGATGACGAGATCGCCACCATGCTCCACACCCTGCGCCAGCAGATGCCGCGCGAGGGCGGTGAGGGCGGCAAGGCCAATCTGGCCCTGTCCGATTTCATTGCCCCCGAGGGTGCCGGCGTGGCCGATCATATCGGGGCCTTCTGCGTGACCACCGGTCACGAGGTCGACGGGCGGGCGAAGGCCTACGAGGACGCCGGCGACATGTACTCCTCGATCATGGTGAAGGCGCTGGCCGACCGTCTGGCTGAAGCCTTCGCCGAAACGATGCACGAGCGGGTGCGTCGGGAGTTCTGGGGCTATGCGCCGGATGAGGCGCTGTCGAACGCGGATCTGATCGGCGAGAAGTACCAGGGCATCCGACCCGCCCCCGGCTATCCGGCCTGCCCCGATCACACCGAGAAGGGCGCTCTGTTCGAACTGCTGGACGCCGAGGCGGAAGCGGGGGTCAGCCTGACCGAAAGCTTCGCCATGTGGCCGGCGGCCGCTGTCTCCGGCTGGTATTTCAGCCACCCCGACAGCCGCTATTTCGGACTCGGCCGGATCGAGCGGGATCAGGTGGAAGACTATGCCCGACGCAAGGGCGAGAGCGTGGAATGGGTCGAGAAATGGCTGGCGCCCTCGCTGGCCTACGACCCCGAAGACGAGGCCGCCAAGCGCGAGGCGGCTTAGCGCCTGGCAAAGTCGCCCGCGCCCTTCGACAATCCCGGGGGGTTACCGTACAAGGTCCGCATGTCCTATCTGGGTGATCTCGGCCAACTCGATCTGACCGCTGTCGGGGTGTTCCTGGCGGCGTGGGCGCTGTACGAGTGGGTGTCTGCGCGGGCCACCAGGCGCGGCGGAAATCTGGCGTCCCGCATGAAGGTCTGGCGGGTCGAATGGATGGCCAGTGTGCTGGAACGGGACAACCGGATCCTCGACATCCAGATCCTGCGCTCGCTGGTTGGAAACTCCTCGTTCCTGGCCTCGACCGCGATCTTCGTGATCGGCGGTCTGGCGGCGCTGTTGGGTGCGGCAAAGGACATCGTCGAGGTGATCAACCATTTCGACTATGTCGAGGCGACCAACCAGAACCGGTTCGGCGTTCAGGTCAGCCTGCTGATCGTGATCTTCATGCACGCCTTCTTCCGGCTCGCCTGGTCGATGCGGCTGCACAACAACGCGGCGGTGGTGCTGGGCTCGATCCCGCAGCCGAAGCCGCCCGGCCAGGACCCGGCGCGCGACGCACTGGCGGCCAAGCGGGCCGAGACGACCGCCCAGCTCGTCACCCTCGCGGCCAAGCACTACAACGGCGGCATGCATGCGTATTATTTCGGGCTGGCGGCGGTCGCCTGGTTCCTGCACCCGGTCGCCCTGATCGTCAGCACCCTCTGGGTGGTTGCTACCCTCTACCGCCGCGAGTTCAAGTCCCAGGCCTATGGCGTGCTGGCGGGATAGCTACTCCGGTCGTTCGGTCATCCCCGCCGCCGCCATCGCGCCGTTCTGTCGGGCCTCCAGCTCTGAAACCTCGAAGCTGCGGATTAGGTCGTTGAACAGCTGGTACCAGTTGATCTCGGCCCTCAGGTGCATGAACACCGAGCCCAGCCCCAGCGCCGCCCGGTCCATCAGCACGAATTCGCGGGGCGGCCGGACGCCGTTCAGGCGTCGGAGTTCGCCGTGCACC
>CALAHL010000289.1 GCA_937891725.1 uncultured Rhodospirillaceae bacterium
CTTGACCACATAGAGTTCCGGAAACGGCTCGATGAACGGCAGCAGCGTGCGCATGGGATCGACGTCGATCTCGGCCCGCAGCAGAGGGGATTTCAGAAAATAGGCCCGCATCACCGCCAGAAGCCGCTCGGCGGTCATATCTTCATCGTCCAGTTCGGGATTCAGGTGCAACCCGAATCCGTTCAGCAGACCGCCACGCGTGCCCTCGGCGCCCTTTTCGGCGAGCAGACGGATGAGGTTGTCCATATCCGGCATCCGATCGGCCGGCATCGGCGGGCTGACGATCTCGGTCGGGATCACCTCGCGTCCGATTTTCCCAAGCATGTCCCGGGCCTTGTCGAGCGGTCCGCCACTATCCAGATCCTCGTGCACCCAGCGCCAGTCGAGCTCGATCATGAAGGTGCCGATGCCGGTGTCCTCGACCTCCAGGCGATGCGCCCCGTCCTGCTTGATCGTGCCGCCGAAAACCGCCTGCACCGCCTCCGCTGCCTCGGGGGGGCCAATGCGTCCGAACTCGATTTCGACGCCGACGTGTCGGCTGCCACCACTGCCTATTTTCATGCCCGGCCTGTCCCGAATGCGTGCAAGCTCAATCTCTCCAATGTGGAGCGGAGACCGGCTCGATCAACAAATGCATCGAAACGGGGTTCTATTGGAACCGTTGATTTGACAGGATTTCGGAGAGGCGCTACCGCAAACCGGATATGACCGACACAGTTCAACCAACACCGCTTGCATCGACGGACGCAGCCGCGCTCTCCGGCGCGCCGTCGAACTCCGGTCAGCAAGGAGCAGACCGGGGGGCCGAAAGGCGGCGGGCCAAATGGCTTGTTGAGCGCGCCGGACGGGCGCGGGGCGGCATGGCCCTGACCCTCGGTCTCGGATACGCCTCCGGCCTGGTTGCGGTCGCACAGGCATGGATGATCGCGGGCCTGATCGCCGCCCTGATCGCCGGTGACGGTCTGGATGCCGCGCTGATCTGGATGGCGGCGATCGCCGTCCTGGTTCGGGTGGCCCTCGGCGCAGCCTCCGACGTGGCGGGCGTCCGGACCGGCCAGAAGGTGACGGCCGCGGTGCGGGCGGATGTCCTCGCGGCGCTTTCCGCACTGGGCCCGTCCTGGCTTACCGAACGTCGGTCGGGCGAAGTGGTCTCGACCGTGATCGAGCAGACCGACGCGGTGGAGGGGTTCGTCTCCCGCTATCTGCCGGCGCAGAAACTGTCCTCGGCGATCCCGCTGACCCTGTTGGCCGTGGTCCTGCTGCTGGACTGGCGCACCGGGCTGATCCTGGTCGGTTTCGGAATAGCCGTGCCGGTCGCGATGGGCGTGGTCGGATGGCGGACGGCGGCGCGGGCGCGCGGCCAGATGACCGCCATGCGCCGGATGAGCGGCTATTTTCTCGATCGGCTGCAGAACCTGACCACCCTCAAGCTGTTCGGAGCCGAGGGCCGGGAACGGGCCGAGATGCGGCAGGTCTCCGACGACTTCCGGGAGCGGACGATGAGCGTCCTGCGCCTCGCCTTTCTGTCGTCGACCACCTTGGAGCTGCTGGCGGGGCTGGCGATCGCGACGGTGGCGGTCACCCTGATCGCGGGCAGTACCACCGGGGATACGGGCGAGCGCGGGTTGATCTTCGTGATCCTGCTGGTCCCGGAGCTGTTCCTGCCGTTGCGGCGGCTCGGCCAGTTCTACCATGACAAGGCGGCAGCGGTCGGAGCGGCCGAGGCGATCCTGGAGATCCTGGACGCGGCCGAATCCGTCGTACCACCGGAGTCCGGGCCTATCGTCGCGGCGGACGAGGCGCCGGCGCTGAGCGTCGAGGATCTGTTCCTGGCCTATGAGGGCGGCGGGCGCGTCGCGGTCGACACGGTCTCCTTCTCAGTCGCCCCCGGAGAGATGGTGGCGCTGGTGGGGGAAAGCGGGTCGGGCAAATCGTCGATCCTGGACATCCTGGCGGGCTTTCGGGTCGGGTGGAGCGGACAGGTGCGGATCGAGGGTCGGGCTTTCGATCCGGCCCAGGTGCGGCCGATCTCCGCCCGTGCCGGGCAGGCGCCCCGGATCCTGGCGGGCACGCTGGCCGAGAATCTGCGGCTGGGGCGACCCGAAGCAACCGAGGCGGACCTGTGGCATGCGCTAGAGGCGGTCAGGCTGGCCGAGTTCGCGCGCGGCTTGCCGGAGCAACTCGACACTCAGGTCGGCGACGGCGGTCGCGGCCTTTCAGGAGGCGAGGCCCGTCGGGTAGGGCTGGCGCGGGCGATCGTGCGGGACGCCAAACTGGTGCTGCTGGACGAGCCGACCTCCAATCTCGACAGCCGGAGCGAAGCCGGGGTGCTGGCCGGAATCGACGCGCTCCGCCCTGGCCGCACCGTGATCATCGCGACCCATTCGAGGGCGGTGATGGACCGGGCGGACCGGATCATCACCCTGCACCAGGGCCGCATCGCCGCCCCCGACACCGGGGCAGCCGATGCGTGATCTCTGGCGGTTTCTGACCCTCATGCGCCCCCGCATCGGCTGGGTGCTGACGGGAATCCTGACATCGCTGCTGACCACGGCGACGGGAATCGTGCTGTTGGGCATGGTCGGCGGCCTGGTGGTCGGCGGCACCCTGGTGGGCGGCGCCGCCATCGCCGGTCTGGTGCTGCGCGGTCTGGCGGTCCTGCGCGGTGGCGGTCGATATGCGGAAAAACTCTCCACCCATCAGGCCACCTTCCGGGTGATCGCCGATCTGCGCGTCTGGTTCTTCGACCGCGCGATCCCGCTGGCGCCCGCCAAGCTGGGCGGGGTGCGGGCGGGGGATCTGCTGTCGCGCATGGTCTCGGATATCGACGCGCTGGACGGGCTGTATCAGCAAATTCTGGTGCCGACGACGGTTGCCCTGGTACTGGCGATCCCGGTCGGCCTGATCCTGGCGGATGTCGCCCCCTATGTGGCGTGGCTGGCGCTCGGCGCGCTGGTGATCGCCGCGATCGTGATCCCGGCCATCGCCGAGGCCTGCGGCCGGTCCGCCGGGCGGGAACAGCTGGGACGCACGGCGGAGCTGCGCACCGCCACGGTCGACCAGATCCAGGGTCTGGCCGATCTGCTTGCGAACCAGGCGGAGGACCGTCATCGCGCCAAGATCGGGACCATCGAGCGGGCACGGGAGATGGCCGGGCTGCGGGCCGCCGTGGTGGCGGCGGTCTCGGCCGCCGGCAGTCAGGCGCTCGGACAGGGCACGGTGGTGCTGGTGGTGGTGCTCGGCGCACTCGCCATCCAGGCCGGACAGACCGATCTGCAATCGGTCGGCATCGCGGCCTTTGTGGTGCTGGCGGCGTTCGAGGCGGTGGCGCCGCTGCCCTTCGCCTATCAGATGCTGGGGCGCACCCGCGCGGCCGCCCGCCGGATTCTTCAGATCGCCGACGCGGACCCTGCCGTGGTCGACCCCGCAAACAAGCAGCCGATGCCATCCACGACCACGCTTGAATTGAGCGGGATCGGGTTCCGGTATCCGGGGGCCGACCGCCCGGTCCTGGACCGGATCGACCTGACGATTAAGTCAGGAGAGCGGGTGGCGCTGGTCGGTCCGTCCGGCTCCGGCAAGTCGACGCTGCTCTCGCTGATCCTGCGGTTTCACGACCCGGACAGCGGTACCGTCACACTCGGCGGCGTCGATCTGCGCGCCCTCTCGCTCGCCGATCTGCACGGACGGATCGGGATGCTGGCCCAGACCAGCCCGATCCTGGCCGGCACCTTGCGCGCGAACCTGGCGATCGCCGATCCGGAGGCGTCTGACGCCCGCATGCGGGAGGTGCTGATTGCATGCGGGCTGAAACGCTTCCTCGACGGGCTGCCCTCCGGACTGGACACCTGGCTCGGCGAGACCGGGGCGCGGGTCTCGGGCGGTCAGGCGCGGCGGATCGCGCTTGCCCGGGTCATGCTGAAGGACGCGCCGATCCTGCTGCTGGACGAGCCGACCGAAGGCCTGGATGCCGATACCGAACGCGCCCTGATCGAGACCCTAAGGCCGCTGGTCGAGGGCCGGACGGTTCTGATCATCAGCCACCGGCCGGCGGCAGCAACCCTTGCCCAGCGGGTGGTTCGCATGGAAGCCGGCCGCTTGGCGGCGTCCAGTGCCCCTGATAGCGATCCAGCAGGAACACCCGGATCACCCGCGTAAGCCCGTAGGCGGTCACCCGATAGATCCCGACCGGAACCACGTCCCGGAACGACGCGGTGATCGGTCCGGGATCCTCCCAGCCGCTCCACAGCATGATCGGCTGCGCGTATTCCGGATCGAACCGGCTGGTCTGCTCGTAATGGTGTTCCGGGCAGAAGTTCCAGTCCCAGGCCCAGACCGGGGTACCCGGAACCCCTTCCTGCGCGCGGTCCGCCGCCACCAGCTCACCCCGCATGGTGTACAGCAGGGCGGCCATGTTCATGCGGTCGTCCATCATCACCGGCAGATCCGGATACTGCGCCAGGACCGGCCGCAGCTTCTGCGCCATCTCCTCCCAGCCCGCCAGCTTGGCCAGCCCCTTGGTCGCCAGCGGCGGCTGCCAGGTCGGCCAGAGCGCCGCCACCATCAGCAAAGCCAGACCGGCCACCAGATGCGGTCCCAGGGTCAGGCCCTTTGCCCATCGGCCCAGACGCGGTTTCGCCTGCGTGACCAGCCACCCGGCCACCAGGACCGTGGCCGCCGGATAGGCCGTCACCGCCCAGTTCGCATTGGCGCGGGACAGGACCGCCTGCGCCGTGACCACAGCCAGCGGCGGCAGGGTGACGACCAGCAGGAATTTCTCGGCGCGGCTGGCCTGCCCGCGCACCAGCGCCACCACCCGCCAGATCAGGATCGCGAACGGGACCGGGCCGAACACGCCGAACTGCTGGCCGAGGAATTCAAGCGCCGTCAGCGGATGGAACAGCTCGCCTTTCAGATTGGCGTTGTCGCCCAGATGGCGGACGGTGGCGAATTCGTTCTGCAGGTTCCAGATCAGGTTCGCGCTGAGCACCAGCAGCCCGATCCCGATCAGGGCCGGCAGCTTGACGCTCCGCAGAAGCGCGCGGGCGTCCCGGTCGACCGCCATGTGCAACGCGACCCCGATCAGGGCAAAGGCCATCGCATATTTCGCCAGCAGACCGGTCCCGAGCGCCAGCCCCGCGACCAGGACCAGGAGCCAGGCCTCCCGCCCGGAGCGCGCATCGACCAGCGACCGCCAGGCCGCCAGGAACACGGTCCAGCACAGCAGCAGCGGAACGTCGGTCGACACCAGCAGGGCCGAATAGGCGACCGCCGGCAGGGTGATCCAGATCGCTCCCGCCCAAAGACCGATCCAGTCGGCCCGGCTGTCGGCGCGGAACACCGCGCGGGTCAGCCAGAACACCGCCAGGGCCGTCAGCCCGTGCAGGATCGGCGAGGGCAGCCGCACGCACCAGGCCGCGTCGCCACAGACCGAGGTCGCCCCGGCGATGATCCAGGCGATCAGCGGCGGTTTGGTGAAATAGCCGAAATCCAGCCGTTGCGCCCAGGTCCAGTACTGCGCCTCGTCGCCGTGCAGCTCCAGCCCGGTGGTCGCCAGGGCCGCGACCCGCAGAAAGGTCAGGACCAGAACCGCCGAGACCAGGATTCGGAACGGCGAGGGCGTGGGAGATGTCGATACCGATGTGGACGTCATGCAGGCCTTCTAACGGGGCCGGAAGACGAGCGCCAGAGGGTCGGGCGTCACAGCCCGTTGACCGGCAGCTTCAGATAGCTGCGACCGTCGTCTTCCGGCTCCGGCATGTGGCCGGCCCGCATGTTCACCTGGATCGAGGGCAGAATCAGCTTCGGCATGCCGAGCTTGGCGTCCCGGGCTGTCCGCATGGCCACGAATTCCTCCATGGTCTTGTCGCCGCCCACATGGACGTTGGTCTCGCGCTCCTCCGCCACCGTGGTTTCCCAGCGGAACTCATCCCGTCCCGGCGCCTTGTAGTCATGGCAGAGAAACAGACGCGTCCGATCCGGCAGCGCCAGCACCTTCTGGATCGACTGCCACAGCTGCTCGGCCGAGCCGCCCGGAAAATCGCAGCGGGCCGTGCCGAAATCCGGCATGAACAGGGTGTCGCCCACGAAGGCGGCATCGCCGATGACATAGGTCACGCAGGCCGGCGTGTGACCGGGGGTGTGGATCACTCTGGCCTCCAGCCCGCCGACCCGGAAGGTCTCGCCGTCCTCGAACAGCCGGTCGAACTGGGAGCCGTCCCGCTCGAATGCGGTTCCGGCGTTGAACACCTTTCCGAACACTTCCTGGACTTCGGTGATCCGCGATCCGATGGCGATCCGACCGCCCAGTTTCTCCTGAAGATAGGGGCTTGCCGAGAGATGGTCGGCATGGACATGGGTCTCCAGCAGCCAGACCACGTTCAGGCCCTCACCTGCAACGAAGGCCGCGATCCGGTCGGCCGAGTCCGTGCTGGTGCGCCCCGCACTCATGTCGAAATCCAGCACCGGGTCGACGATTGCGCAGGCACCGCCGGACGGGTCGCGCACCACGTGGGACACCGTGTTGGTCGCCTCGTCGAAGAACGAGGTCACGATCGGCTTTGTCGGATCCAGCTCTGTCATGATGGCCTCTCTCCAAAGGCGCGGGTCCAGAATGGTGTCTGATGATAGTCCTCGCGGGAAGCGCTGGAAATGCTGCTGTTCGCCGCATTGCGCCCGCAGCGATCCGGGCGTCGGCTTTCCTTTCGAAGGCGACCGTCTAAGTTAGCAGCGATGACCGACACCACCCTCTCCACCCGCCTCTACGATCTGCTGTCCAGCGGCACCGAGAACGATTCCGTGCATCCGGTGCGCGCCGCCCGCAGCTACCTGCTAAACGTGGCCAACGGCGCCTGCACCAAACTGGCCGAACAATTGGCAAGCCCGGGGCTGGTGCTGCCCTGGCTGTTGGGCGCGATCGGCGCCCCGGCCGGGCTGGCGGGCCTTCTGATGCCGGTCAAACAGGCGGGCTCGCTGGCACCGCAGCTGCTGGTCTCGGGGTCGATCCGCAGGCTCGCGCGGCGGAAATGGGTTTGGGTGGCGGCGGGAACCTTCCAGGCGCTCTGCCTCGGCCTGATGATTCCGGCCGCCATCCTTCTTCCCGCCTGGGCCGCCGGCTGGAGCATCGTCGGCCTGCTGCTGGCGTTCAGCATCGCCAGCGGCTGCGGGTCGGTCGCCTTTCAGGACGTGACCGCCAAGACCGTCACCAAGGGGATGCGCGGCGGCATGCTGGCGAACCGGGCCGCGATCGGCGGCGTGCTGACCCTGGCGGCGGGGGCCGGCATGCGGGCCACCCTGGGTGAGCATGCGACGCTCGCCCCGTTCCTGATCCTGGTGGGGGCGGCGGCTCTGCTGTGGGCGGTCTCGGCCTGGCTGTTCGCGGCGATCCCGGAGCCGGCAGGCGATCCCGGCGAGGGCCGCAACCCCAGGGAGGAACTCGCCAAGGGTCTCGCGCTGCTGCGGGACCAGCCCGGCTACGCGAAGTTCCTCGGCGCCCGCGCCCTGCTGCTGTCGGTCGAGCTGGCCACCCCGTTCCTCGCCCTGCAGGCCCAGGAGGTCAGCGGCGGCGGGATCGGCAGCCTGGGCTATTACGTGTTCATGGTCGGACTGGCGGCGGTGATCGCAAGCCCGTTCTGGGGCCGCTTCGCCGATCAGTCCGCCCGCACCGTGATGATCCGCTCCGGCGTGATCGGCGCGCTGGCCTGCGCCGCAGCCCTGATCCTGCCGCAGCTGGTCTCAGGCCCGGCGGCGGGCTGGGCCTTCGGCGGGGTGTTCCTGCTGATCGGGGTGGCGGAGGCCGGCGTCCGGCTGGGGCGCAAGACCTATCTGGTGGATGCCGCGCCCAAGGACGAGCGCCCGCTCTATGTCGCCTTCGCCAACACCAGCGTCGGGCTGCTGGCGCTGGCGATGGGAGCGATGGGGATCGTCACCGCCGCTTTCGGTCCGGAGGTGGCGATCGCCGTGCTGGCCGTGATGGGCGGTGTCGCGGCCCTGGCCTCCTTCGTGATGCCGGAAGCCGACCGGATGATGAACGCCTGACGGGAAACGCTAGAGCGCCTTCACCGCCTCCAGCACCTCGTCCACATGGCCGGGCACCTTCACCTTGCGCCAGACCTTGGCGATCTTGCCGTCCTTGCCGATCAGAAAGGTCGCCCGCTCGATCCCCATGGATTTCCGGCCGTACATCGACTTCTCGACCCAGACCCCATAGGCCTCGGTCACCGCCCCGTCCTCGTCGGCGCCGAGCGTGAACGGGAGGTCGTACTTGGCCTTGAACTTGTCGTGCTTGCCGACCGTGTCCCGGCTGACTCCGATGATCTTGGCGTCCACGCCCGTGAAGTCCGGGAAGCTGTCCCGGAACCCGCAGGCCTCCTTGGTGCAGCCCGGCGTGTCGTCGCGCGGGTAGAAGTACAGCACCACCGTCCTGCCCTTCAGCTTGGCCAGCGAGACCTTGCCGCCGCCATCGGTCGGCATGGTGAAATCCGGGGCGGTATCGCCGACATCGACGGTCATGGGGTGGTCTCCTGAAACGGGTGGATGGGTCGCGCACCAGATATTCGTCCGCAGCCCAGGCACGTCAACCCACCCCCTCACAGAGTCTTGGCTGGCCGTGATCCGGCGCCGCCCGTATTCTCTCCACACGGGCCGCAAAAGTCCGACCACCAGGGAGACAGACGATGAGCGGCAGCGACATCCGCGGGGTTCCGGTCTCGACCAGCGATCCGGTCTGCCTCGACCTGCTGGAACGGGCGCTGGAGGCGGTCAACGCCTTCCACGGCGACCCGGTCGCGCTGATCGACGAGGCGCTGGCCCACGATCCCCGCTTCGTCATGGGCCATGTCTTCAAGGCGGCCCTGCTGACCCAGGCGATGGAGACCCGGATCTACGCCGACATGGTGCGCCACCTGGAGGCCGCCGAGGCGCTGGCCGCCGGGGCCAACGACCGGGAGCGCGGGCACATCGCCGCGATCCGAGCCTGGGTCGAGGGCGACTTCCACGGCGCGGTCCAGCTCTGGGAGGCGGTGGCCAATGCCCATCCCTTCGACCTGCTGGCGGTCATGCTGGTGCACCTCTCGGGCGTGCTGCTGGGCGACGTGCCGAACCAGCGGGACTGCGTCGCCCGGGTGTTCCCGCTCTGGGACGAGAGCGTGCCGGGCTACGAGTTCATCCTCGGCTTCTACAGTTTCGGGCTGGAGGAGATGCGCGACTTCTCCCGCGCCGAGGAGCTGGGCCGTCAGGCGATCGCGCTCCGCCCCAACCACCCCTACGCCTTCCACGCGGTCGCCCATGTGATGGAGATGCGCGGCCGCCAGCTCGGCGGGGTGCAGTTCATGAACGACCGCCGCGAGATGTGGGAGGTCTCGAACTTCTCCAATCACCTCTGGTGGCACCTGTCCCTGTTCCATCTGGATCTCGACCGGATCGACATGACCCTGAAGATCTACGACCACCACCTGCGCGGCTCCGGCCATGAGGGCGAGAAATACGAGGAACTGGACTGCGCGGCCCTGCTGTGGCGGCTCGGCCTGCTGGGGGTCGATGTGGGGCGGCGCTGGCAGGATCTGGCGGTGAAGTGGCAACCGGCGGCGACCGACACGCTCTACGCCTTCAACGACGTCCACGCGATGATGGCCTTCACCGGCGCCGGCCGCGCCGATCTGCAGCACACCCTGCTGACCGCCAACGAGCGGTTCGTGGCCAATGCCGACGACGCCAATGTGGCGATGAGCCGGGAGATCGGCCTGCCGTTCTGCCACGCCATGCAGGATTTCGCGGCCGAGCGCTACGCCGACTGCGTCGCGCGCCTGATGCCGGTCCGCTACCTGACCCACCGGCTGGGCGGCAGCCACGCCCAGCGCGACGTGATCGCCTGGACCCTGCTGGAGGCGGCCCTGCGCGCCGGCAACGGCGACCTGGCGCTGGCGCTCGCCAACGAACGCTGCCAGCAGAAACCCACGAGTCCGCAGAACTGGAAGTTCGTGGCGCGAGCGCACGGGTTGCGGGGCGACAAGGACCGCGCACGGCGGGCGGAGGCGAAGGTGGAGGAGCTGCGGGTGGCGTGAGGGGGGCACTAAAGATGGGCCGGCACGTCCATGCTTTCGTGAAGCACCCGGACGATCAAAACGCCGTCTTCCTCGGCCACGTAGACAATGAGATGGCTTTGGAAGCGGAGGATGCGAACTGTAGGCGTAAATTCGTGTCGCTCGGCAGCTTGCCTGGGATTTTCCGCTAGGTCTCCGAAGCGTTCATTCAGGCCCGTCAAATATCGGCGCCGTTGGGCAAC
>CALAHL010000290.1 GCA_937891725.1 uncultured Rhodospirillaceae bacterium
GGCAACGCGGCGCTCCTCTCGCCGTTCCAGCTTGCCCAGTGGGTCCATGATGTAGTCGCCCATCCCCTTGTAGCCATGGACCCGGGCAATCGGATAGAGCAGCAGGCAGACATCCATGGTCTCGGAATTCCAACCACTCGCGAAGCGGTGCAGGGTGTCGCTCATCCCATCCAGCCAGACGCTGTCTCCGTTGATCACGAAGAACGGGTCCGGGCCGAGTTCGGGTAGGGCGTTCCTCACCCCTCCTCCGGTTTCCAACGCTTCCGATTCCCGCACAATGTGAATCTCGGGCGTTTTCTGGGTGCGGCTTTCGACATGGGACACGATGCGGTCGGCAAGATGATGCGCGTTGACCACAGCGCGAGAGACACCGGCCTCATCCAGTTTGCCGAGGATCCGGTCTAGGGTCGGGACCCCCGCGACGGGAATCAGGGGTTTCGGAAGCGTGTCGGTCAACGGCCGCAGGCGTTTGCCGTATCCGGCTGCGAGCACCATCGCGGTATCTGGGATCCAGGCGGCGCGGCGATTGATCCGGGGAAGCAGCATGGCACGGGTCTCTTTAGCTCGATCTCAGCACATCAGCGTTGGATGACCGGGCTGAGCGCGGCGGGAAGCCGTGCGCTTTCGTCCGGAAGCTCCCGATACGCCGCTGGAATATTGCGGTCGAGCCAGGCGATCAGATCACCCAGCCCGGCCCGTTCCAAGTCTCGCATGGCATGTGCCCAACAGCGGGGCAAGTGTTTGAGGTATTGGGTGCGCCCAAAAAATCCGAGTTGGCGTCCAAAAATGCCGATGATCTTGATCGCGCGCTGGGCGCCAAGCGCGTGATACCCGCGCAGAAAGCTGTCCCATTCCTCGGTCCGGGTAGCGGTGCGGTAGCGCTCCAGCATGGCGCTCTCCAACCCCGGCGCCAGATCGCGACGCGCGTCCTGAAGCAATGAGACAAGGTCATAGGCGGCGGGTCCCGACAGGGCATCCTGGAAATCCAGCAGGCCGCAGCGCGCGACTCCGGAGCGTCCGTCCAGGACCATCAGGTTGTCGACGTGGAAGTCGCGCAGCACCAATGTCTGCTGACCGTGGCAAAGGACATCGGCATGCCCGCGCCAGAGCGAGTCGAATTCCGCCTGCAGGCCGGCGTCGACCGCGCCGGTGTAGAGCGGCAGGTACCAGCGCAGAACGCGGTCCGCCTCCTCCGACAATCGGCCGATATCGTAGGGTGGGGCGTCGAAGCCGATCTCGGGCGCGCGGTGGTGCAGGTCTGCCAGCAGATCGACGGCCATCTCGTAAAGCGCCGTCTCGTCCCCGCCATCGGCCAAGATGCGCGTGAAAGTGCGGTCGCCCAGATCCTCGATCAGCAGAAGACCGAGCGCCTCGTCCTGCGCCAGGATGCGGGGGGCGGAATAGCCGAAACGATGCAGTTGGGCGGCGATGTCGAGGAACGGGCCTACGTCTTCAAGCCCGGGCGGCGCGTTCATCAGGACCGCGGTCTCCTGCCCTCGGTGCAGTCGGTCATAGGTTCGATAGGACGCGTCCCGGGCCAGCACGCCTCGGTCCGCATCTCCCCAGCCGATCGTCTGAAGAAACGCCCGAATCTGGGCTTCCCGAGGATCTTCGGCCTCCGTTGGGGAGATATCGATCGGTCTGATGTCCGCCAAAACTCAGGTTCCTCCGTGTGCCGACCGCGTCCCGTCTTGCAAGGCGGCCAGCCGGTGTTCCCAGCTTCCGAAGCCAGCCAAATTGGCAATCCGTGCCGTCTCAGTCTCGGAGCCGCCTTGGTCGCACAGATCGAGGGTAATTTCGAGGCGGTCGACGGGAACCCAGGATCCGAGCCTGTCCGGCCATTCGATGAGGCATATCGCTTCCGCGAAAGCCTGTTCGATTCCCAGCTCCCAGAGCTCGTCTGGATCACCCAACCGGTAGAGGTCGAAGTGCCACACGGGACCTCGTGACGTCTCATACGGCTGAACCAAGGTGAAGGTCGGGCTGGGCACCTCGGTGTCCGGATCCGCACTCCAGGCGCGGATGAAGGCGCGTGCGAAAGCTGTTTTTCCGGCCCCAAGATCGCCGGACAGCAGAATGACGTCCGGGACCCATACGAGCGTGGCCAACTGCTCCGCCAGCGCTCGGGTTCCGTGTTCATCCGGAAGTGTGAAGCTCAGTCTCATGAAGCGGTTGTGACCCTGAGGGTCTGATTGCTCGGTTCCTGGGCTGCGAGATCCGGCAATGGGGTGGGATGCAGGGGAATGCTGCAGACGACCTCGTTGCCGACCCCGTGCTCTGATCCAACCCTGAGGCTGCCTTGATGCAATTCGATCAGCGACTTCACCAGCGACAGGCTCACGGCGGTTCGCGACTGACGCCCCCCACGCTCAAACCGGGCGGTCGACCCGACCGTCCGTGCTTCTGTCAGGCCGACGCCCGAGTCGCGGACCCGGAACAGCAGATTGTCTGCTTCGTAGGAAATCTCCAGGACCACTTCTCCGCCAGTACTGGTGAACGCAAAGGCGTTTGACACCAAGTTATACAGCGCCTGGGTCAACCGCCGCTCGTCGGCCATGACCTCTGGAAGGTCCGGTGCGATGTTCAGCGTGAAGGATATTCCCCGATTTCGCGCGCGTTCACGAACCAGCGTGTCGATCGATTCGGTGAGGCGGACAAAATTGACTTGGTGGACCTCCAACTCGAGGTAACCGGCCTCGATCGATGCCAAATCCAGAATGTCGTTGACCAGTCGAACGAGACTGTTGGAGGAGTCCAGGATCGCCTTGGAATACTCCTGTTGCCGCTCATTCATTGGGCCGGCGTATTCATTTTTCAGGATCTCCGAGAACCCGATAATCGCGTTCAAGGGTGTCCGGAGTTCGTAGGATACGTTTGCCAGGAACTCGCTCTTGAGACGATCGGCCATGCTCAACGCCTCAGCTTGCTCACGAAGCGCCTGCTGAACGGCCAAGGTGTCGGTAACGTCCTGGAAGGTCAGCAGGATGGCGCCGTCCGGCAGGGGCGCAACGCTGTAGTCGACGGTCCGGCCACCGATTTGCTCGACCCGACCGGATCTTGGGTGTCGGTCTTCCAGGAATCCGCTCCAACGTTCCTGTTCGCGGGACCAATTCACATCCTTTGGATAACTGGACCTCATGAGCTGCAGGATCTTGACCAAATGCGGGTCCTGCTCAAGCGTTCCGCCGGATCCAAGGGTTTCCGGAATACCCCATTGGGATCTGAAAGCGGGATTGGACAGCTTGAGCTTGCCGTCGACACCGAACACCGCGATGCCTTCATGAAGACTGTCGAGCGTTTCCCGCTGGACCTCGGATAAGGTGTTGATTGACCTTTCAAGGGTGATGCGGTCCGTAACGTCGACGAAGGTCATCAGCAGGCCGCCAAATACATGCGGCGAGACTCGCATCCGGATGGTGGTCTCATCCGGTAAGAACAGAAGGTCCTCAAACGGCTCGGTCAAGGTTCGGAACAGACGGTTGAAATCGTCGCGCCAGCTGCGGAAGTCGACCTGTTCGGGCAGGCGCCGCTGTTCCCGTGCCATCTCGAGAATTTCACCGAGGCTCGGGTCCATATCCAAACGTTCAACCGGGATTCTCCAGAGTTCTCCGAACGCCGCATTTGCCATGATCAGGCGCCGATCCGGCCCAAAGATCGCGACCGCCGTATCGAGCGCGCTGAGGGCCTCCTGTTGTCCCTCAAGCTGCCTGCCGAGCTGGCTCTGCAGATCCTCGACAGCGGTCAGGTCGACCGCCGTTCCGATTGTCCTGCCGCTGCTGTCGGGGATTTCGGAGATTTCCAGGAGCCGTCGATTGCCGTCGACCACCACGGTTCGACTTTCAATCACCACTTGGCCGCTGGTCAGGGCGCGGGCCGCCAGGGGAGCCGCATCATCGAGATCCAGACGCAGGCCTTCCGCTTGTGCGTTCAGGGTCTCGACCGTTCCGTCCGTCATGCGTCGCCAAATCGCCAGCGGTGCTGCTTGAATCACACGGCGCAACTCGTCCAGATCCGTCTCGGTCTGGCGGACCCGCTTGGAAACACAGGGCAGATGGCTGATCCAGACGATTGGATGATCCGCAACCAGACGCCCGGAGACGCAGATCAAACTGCCGTCTCGCCGGTTTGCCGTCCGTTCAAATGTGGCCCTGGACGCGACAAGATCCTGTCCGGCGGTTGCGAGTGTCTTGGAGTCCTGATCGGTCAGGGTGGCGAGGAACGCATTCCAATCGCTGGAACTGGTCGGGTCGACACGGCGAGCCGGTGCCGAGTCGAGGATTGATTGCAATTCGACCTGGCGGTTTTCCGCCGCTCGGGCTGTTTCGGAGAGCGCACGGTTTTGGGCGATTTGACGCATCAGCAATGCGACCAAGACAACCGAAATGATCACCAGAGCGGCCGCGATCAGCAACGTTGTGTCATCGATCTCGCCCACCAATGCCAAGTCAGTCGGGGTGGTCGTGTCCGGAACGGGTTTTGAGCCGACTTGGGCCTGCACGAAGCGCGGCCTTCCGGACAGGCACGCGAGCACTGCTCCAAACCCTGCAGCACGCCGATACGCAAGCCGCATACTCTTCACCCCGAAGCCACATCCCTAAACACGCGATCAAGCTACGCGCCACGGTCGGTTATCACAAGATAAAGGCAGACGAAGCGATATCGGCCGCGTCTTGAGGTTTTGGCTGAAGTCGCTGGGGTGATTGTGGGTACAACTCGGTCTTGATGATCCCGTCGCGAGCGTCTAGAGAAGCGGTGGGGCGCTTGCATAGTCCATGCGTACCCGGGATTCGCGCGTTCTAGGGAGTTATCGATGACCTATATTGTCACCGAAGCCTGCATCAAGTGTAAGTACACCGATTGCGTCGAAGTCTGTCCGGTGGACTGTTTTTATGAAGGCGAGAACATGCTCGTCATTCATCCCGACGAGTGCATCGATTGCGGAGTCTGCGAACCTGAATGCCCGCCGGAGGCGATTTTGCCGGACACCGAGTCCGAAGCCGAAAAGTGGCTGAAGATGAACCGGCAGTATTCCGAGGAATGGCCGAACATCACGCGTAAACTGGAGGCGCCTGCCGACGCCGACAAGTTCAAGGACGAGACCGGCAAGTTCGACAAGTACTTTTCCGCAAATCCCGGAGAGGGAAGTTAGGCCTTGAATTTGGGCTGCGCCAGGCGCTGGATCGGCTTCAGGCTTGGCGCTTTCGGGAAGGTCAAAAATCAAACCAATTGTCATTCTAGGTTAAGAATGCTGTCATAAAAGCCTGATATCTCACTGTCATTCCTGACAGCCTTCACTCCAGCGGAAAATCTACCTTTTTAGTGGTTTTTATGGTATGATCTTTGAACTCGGCGCTGTTGGAAATCCTCCAGACGTAGCGCCGGTCCCGCAAAGCGTGGGGGCGCAAAATGCGTACCCCCAAATCTTGGGACAATGATGGATCGAGATCGACCGAAGGGTCGGCGTTGTGTCCCTGGCGGACCGACGCATGACCTTCGGCGGGTCTCGTTGTCACTGTCGACAAGGTGCGGACTCCTCGGATTGTACGGAGACAGAGAGCGCCAATGACCAAAAAGAGTGAATTCCAGTCGGGTGACTACGTGGTTTATCCGACTCATGGTGTCGGCCTTATTAAAGGCACGGAAAGCCAGGAGATCGCGGGCACGCAGCTCGACCTTTTGGTGATCGACTTCGAACAAGATCGTATGACGTTGCGGATTCCGGTGGGGAAGGCGAAAAATAGCGGCCTTCGTCGGCTGAGCAGCCGCAAGCAGATGGATGCGGCGATCGCGAAGCTTAAGGGCCGGGCGCGTGTGCGTCGCACCATGTGGAGTCGGCGGGCTCAGGAGTACGAGGCCAAGATCAACTCCGGTGATCCGGTTTCGATCGCCGAAGTCGTGCGCGACCTGCGTCGGCCGAGCAATCAGGGCGATCAATCCTATAGTGAGCGGCAGATGTATCAGGCCGCGATCGACCGTTTGGCCCGTGAGTTCGCGAAAATCGAGCAGATCGACGAGGATGCTGCGGTCACTAAGCTTGAGAAGCTGATGGACGCCGCCTGACCCGTTCGCGAAAAACGTCGGCATGAGTGACGAGAGGGCGGTGCCACGGCGCCGCCCTTTATCTTACACTCCGTTTGGCTGATCTTGCCGGGGTGACACCTTTGGCACTCGAACACTTCTCAACACGTCACGGACCGCATGAGCCTCGCCTCAAATGATCGATATATAGATCTCAGCACCGGCACCCGTATTTGGGTTGTCGCAGCGATCCATGGGGATGTGGCGCGACTTGAAAGCCTGCACGATCAGATTGGGGCTCGGTTCAAGATCGGTGACAGGCTGGTTTACACCGGAAACGTGATGGGCCTGGGCGATGTGCGCGCCACCATCGATGAGATTTTGCGGTTTCGGCGGTCCATCTTGGCGCTGCCGCCGCTGTATCTGCCCGGCGACATCGTGTTCCTGCGCGGCCGGCAGGAGGAGATGTGGCACAAACTCCTGCAGATTCATTTTGCCCCCAAGCCGGCCGATCTGTTGCGGTGGATGCTGGACCGGGGGGTTGAGCCGACCTTGCGGGCCTATGGCGGGGATCCCGCCCAGGGGTTCCAGGCCGCCCAGGAGGGTCTGGTGGCGCTGACCCGGTGGACGGCGCGCCTGAAAGCGGCGATGCAGGCGGCGCCCGGCCATCACGCGTGGTTCATGTCTCTGCGTCGCTACGCCATGTCCGGGGCCGACGGGGTGCTGATGGTGCACAGCGGATTGGATCCGGCACGGCGATTGGAAGAACAGAAAGACGCGTTCTGGTGGGAAAGCGCAGGTTTTGCCAAAGCGTCTTCCGGCTATCAGGATTTTCAGCGGATCATTCGAGGATTTGATCCGGCTGACGCGGGCTGGACGGAGGACGGGATCACGCTCTCGATTGACGAGGGGTGCGGTCGTGATGGCGCGCTCTCGGCAGTCTGTGTGTCAACAAAAGGTGACATTCTCGACCGCCTAGATGTGTAAATTAATTCTGACACAGAGCTAATAAGGCTCAAATCGACAGACTGTTTCCAAATTTGTTG
>CALAHL010000291.1 GCA_937891725.1 uncultured Rhodospirillaceae bacterium
CCATCGGCCATCCGGGTGATGGTGAACTCGGACCGGATCGAACCCGAGGGGTTCAGCGCATGGCTCAACGTCATGCGACCGATCTTCTTCGGAATGATGTTTGCGACCATATTGTCGAGGAAGGCGCGGGCGCCGGGGCCCTCGACCTCGTATTTCGCGAAGGAGGACAGCTCCATCAGGCCCACGCGCTCGCGCATCGCGGCCACCTCGTTGCCCACATGCGGGAACCAGTTCGACCGGCGGAACGATAGCTCGTCCTCACGCGCCACACCCTCGGGCGCGAACCAGTTCGGCCGCTCCCAACCGAACCGCGCCCCCCAAACGGCACCGGCCTTGTCGAGCAGATGATAGGCGGGCGTGGTCTTGGCGGGACGGGCCGCGTGCCGCTCCTCCATCGGGAAGTGATTGATGAAGACGTGCTCGTAGGCCTCCTCGTTCTTGATCTTGGCGAAGTGTTTGGACACCACACCGAACCGACGCGGATCGACACCGATCATGTCGACGCTGGGCTGTCCATCCACGATCCAGTTGGCGAGCTGCCAGCCGGCGCCACCCGCCGCCGTCACGCCGAAGCTGTGGCCTTCAGACAGCCAGAAATTCGGCAGGCCGAAGGCCGGTCCGACCATCGGATTGCCGTCCGGCGTATAGGAGATCGGTCCATTGACGATGTCCTTGATCCCCGCGGACTCGAAGGACGGAACCCGGTTCAGACAGGCCTCGACATGGGGCATCAGCCGCTCGAGATCACCGGGGAACAGATCCTTTTCGAAGGTCGACGGCACCCCGTCCACGAAACAGGCCGGAGCATGCCGCTCGTAGGGGCCGAGGATCCAGCCCATCCGCTCTTCCCGGAAATAATACTGGCTGTCCGACTCCCGAAGAACCGGCAGTTCCTTGTGGCCCGCCTCCCGATATGCCTTCAGGGTCGGATCGACATCGGTCACGATGTACTGGTGTTCGACCGGGATCGCCGGGATCTGCAGGCCGACCATCAAGGCTGTCTGGCGGGCGTAGTTGCCGGTGGCAGATACCACATGCTCGCACCGGACATCGCCCTTGTCCGTCTTGACGATCCACTCGTTGTTGTCCCGCTCGATCCCGGTGACCTGGGTCTGCTGGTGGATCGCCGCCCCGTTCATGCGGGCGCCCTTGGCCAGCGCCATGGTCAGGTCCACCGGTGCGATATGGCCGTCGGTCGGATGCCACAGCGCGCCGATCAGCCCTTCAGCATTGATCAGCGGCCAGAGCTTCTTGATCTCGTCAACGCCGATCAGATGGGATTCCACACCGATGGTCTCGGCGGTACACTGGTAGTTCCGGTACTCGTCCATCCGATCGCGATTGGTCGCGAGCCGCAGATTTCCGACCTCGTGAAAGCTTACATTCTGCTCTGTTTCGGCCTCGAGCGTTTTGTAGAGCTCGACCGAGTACTGGTGCAGTTGGCCGACCGAATAGCTCATGTTGAACAGGGGCAGCAGCCCGGCAGCGTGCCAGGTCGAACCGGCCGTAAGTTCGGTCCGTTCCAGCAGCATGACGTCGGTCCAGCCTTTCTTGGCCAAGTGATACAGGGCGCTGACCCCAACAACGCCGCCCCCGATCACAACGACCCGTGCTGTATCCTTCATGCTTTGTATCCTCCGCCACTCGGCCAGGGGCCACGCCCCCGATCCCGGTCTGTCATGGGCGGAGAGAGTGCCGTTTTCTGGCGACGCGCCCTGCGCGCAGGCGACGATGTCATGTCGGATTCAAGGCATTAAGCGTGTGACGGGGATTTACGGATCAACGGCGTCTCCGCAACCGGTTCTTTTGCAGTGCCGCACAGCCGGGTTTACAGCGCTATGGGCTTTGATTAGGCTTGCCCCAAACAGGCAAGCCAAAGTGCGCCATAAAGCGGACCGGTGTGGGGAGCGCCGAATTCGCGTACGGGAACAAGGCCAGGGGGATATGGCGGAAACGGATACGCCGTTCGTCCAATTCATTGAGGTTCAAAAGACCTACGACGGTGAATTGCTCGTAGTCAAAGACCTGAACCTAGACATCAAAGCGGGTGAGTTTCTCACCATGCTAGGGCCATCCGGCTCAGGAAAGACCACCTGTCTTATGATGCTTGCCGGGTTCGAGACACCGACCGAAGGGAAGGTGATGCTTGCGGGCCGTGAGCTGAACAATGTGCCCCCGCATAAACGCGGCATCGGCATGGTTTTCCAGAATTACGCCCTCTTTCCGCACATGACGGTCTCGGAGAACCTCGCGTTCCCGCTGGAAGTCCGGAAAATGGCACGTGACGAAATCACCGCGAAAGTCCAGCGCGCGCTGGACATGGTGGAACTCGTGGCCTTCGGGGCACGCCGCCCTGCACAGTTGTCCGGTGGACAGCAGCAGCGTGTCGCCCTCGCCCGTGCTCTGGTGTTCGAACCGGATCTGGTGCTGATGGATGAGCCGCTTGGCGCGCTCGACAAGAATCTGCGCGAGCAGATGCAGTACGAAATCAAGCATATCCACGAAAAATTCGGCATGACAGTGGTCTATGTGACCCACGATCAGACCGAGGCTCTGACGATGTCGGATCGGATTGCGGTCTTCAACGACGGCAAGATCCAGCAATTGGCACCGCCGGCCGTGCTCTACGAGAAGCCCGACAACGCGTTCGTCGCCCAGTTCATCGGTGAGAACAACCGACTGCGCGGCACGGTCATGGACGATGACGGGACATCCTGTACGGTCAAGGTCGACGACTTCACGATCAAAGCGTTGAGCGTGAACCATAACGGCGTCGGAAACGGCAGCACCTTGTCGCTGCGTCCGGAGCGGGTGACGCTCAATCCGGATGCGGGC
>CALAHL010000292.1 GCA_937891725.1 uncultured Rhodospirillaceae bacterium
TTGACCCCGGTCCAGGCGATTAATTTCATTGGCAACAAGCGCTTCAGCGACAGCACGCTGCGCGGCGAGGTCGCGACCAAGGAATACGCCTTCTATCGGATCCTTTCGAACGACGACACCTATGACCCGGATCGGCTGAGCTTCGACCGGGAACGGTTGCGGCAATTCTATCTCGAAAACGGGTACGCGGATTTCCAGGTGCTTTCGGCGGTTGCGGAACTGTCGCCGGACCGGGAGTCCTTCGCGGTTACCTTCACCGTCGAGGAGGGGCCACGCTACAATTTCGGTGTCTCGACCTTCGACGTCGCTCTGCCGCGTGTGACGGAAGAGGCCCTGGCACCGCTGATCGCCTATGAGCAGGGCGATATCTACAACGCGAACGAGGTCGACGCGACGGTTGACGCGATAACGGACTATCTCGGGACACTGGGATATGCCTTCGTGAGCGTCCGCCCAAGGCCCAACCGGGACCGCGAGAACAACGTCATCGATATCCAGTTCCAGATCGGCGAAGGCGCACGGGTGTTCGTGGAACGGGTCGATATCATCGGCAACGTGCGGACCCTCGACCGGGTGATCCGCCGGGAGATGAGTTTGGTTGAGGGAGATGCCTTCAACACCACCCAGCTACGACGGTCCGAGCGGCGCATTCGAAATCTCGGCTTCTTCAAATCCATCGATGTCCGGAATACCGAAGGCAGCGCCCCGGACCGGACTTTGGTAGAGGTCGAGGTCGAGGAACAGCCGACCGGTGAGATCTCGTTCGGTGTCGGGTTCTCGACGGTCGAGTCGGTCATCGGAGATGTCGCGATCCGGGAGCGAAATCTGTTGGGGCGTGGTCAGGACCTGCGGTTCGGCGTTTCCGGATCTGCCAGTTCGACCCAATTCGACATTTCATTCACCGAGCCGTATTTCCTGGAACGTGATGTGGCGGCGGGGTTCGATCTGTTCCGGGTCGAGCGGGAGCAGGACTCCAGCTCGTTTGACGAGCTTCGGATCGGCGGCGTACTCCGCGCGGCCTATGATCTGGCACCGGATCTGCGGCAGTCAGTCAACTACACGCTCAAGCAGACCGAGATTAAGGATGTCGACGAGGATGCCTCGCGCTTCATCAAGGATCAGGAAGGCGCTCGCCTGGTCTCCCAGGTCGGTCAAAGCCTGACATATGACAAACGGGACAATCGACTCGACCCGCGGTCCGGATATTACATCCAGCTGTCGAATGACGTGGCTGGCGCTGGAGGGGACGAGCGGTTCCTGAGAACCCGACTGCGCGGTGGTTACTACTATCCGATCACGGACGAATGGAACTTCGCGATTTTTGCCCAGGCCGGCCATATCTTCGGCATCGGGGAAGAGGTGAACATCGCGGAAAGGTTCTTCGTCGGCGGTAACAATTTCCGGGGCTTTGCACGCGACGGTGTTGGTCCGCGCGATTTGGCGACCGATGACGCGCTGGGCGGCAACAAGTACTATGTCGGCACCGCGGAGGTGACGTTCCCGAACGGTCTGCCGGAGGATCTGGGGGTCCGGACCTTCCTGTTCACTGATGTCGGCTCGCTCTGGGACGTCGAAGCAAGCGGCACGGACATCACCGATGACAATTCGATCCGCGCCTCGGTCGGTATGGGTCTCTCCTTTACCACTGCCTTCGGTCAGATCCGGGTCGACGCGGCCCAGGCCGTCCTGAAGGAAGACTATGACGAGACCGAATTGTTCCGGTTCAGCTTCGGAACGCGGTTTTAGCCCCCCGACAGGGATGGGCATGGCGCGCGCTCCGCGTCGGACGGGATGAACGAGCCTGAAATTGGAGACTGCATGACGGCGAGAACGACACGACGGGCCGCGCTGGCAAGGGGGGTCGGACTTGCCCTGCTCGGCCTCGTCGTCGTGGCGGGCGCCCCTGTGCATGCCCAAAGCCAGGGGGCCACGTCATCAGAAGAGCGTTTGAGCCAAACTCCGGACGGGATGGGGAGTCGGATCGCCGTGATCGATGTGCAGGCGGTGCTGCGGAATTCAAAGGCCGCGGTTTCGATCCAGACCCAGATTGATGCCCGCCGAGATGCGTATCAGAGCGAGGTCACCGAAGAGGAGCGTGCGCTGCGAGAGGCCGAGCAGGATTTGGCGCAGCGCCGCGCCGCGCTGGACCAATCGGCCTACGAGCAGGCCGCGCGGAGTTTTCAGGATCGGGTGGCCGAGGTCCAGCGCACGGTCCAGGCGCGCAAGCGGGAACTGGACGAGGCGTTTGCGCGGGCGATGAACGAGGTGCGACAGAAGATGGTCGCCACGGTTGCCCAGGTTGCCGATGAACGCGGCTATCAGGTCGTTCTGTTTAAGAACCAGATCGTCATCGCCGCCAAGTCGTTGGATATTTCCGAGGAGGTCCAAGCGCGCTTGGACTTCACCCTTCCCAAGGTCGATGTCGACCTGCCGCCATTGGAGTGAGCGTCCCACCATGGCAGATCCCCGTTTTTTCACGAATCGAGGCCCGTTCACGGTTGGCGACATTGCCGAGGCGACCGGTGCGGAGCTGAGGTCCGAGGCCGGTCCCGATGTCGAACTGAGCGATGTCTCGACCCTGCAGGACGCGGTGGCCGGGCATCTCACCTTTCTGGAAAATCGCAAATACGCGAAAGACTTCCGGTCGAGCCGGGCGTCCGCATGTTTCGTTGATCCGGCGTTTGCTGAGCAGGCCCCGGCGGGAATGGCGCTGTTGG
>CALAHL010000293.1 GCA_937891725.1 uncultured Rhodospirillaceae bacterium
TGAAACGCCCTTTGTCTCGGCGGAAAAGTCAGTGATTTACTTGGGGAATGCAGGGTAGATACTATTCATTTACTTGATATTGCGCGTGGCTGTCCTTTTGGCCCTCGGCTTGGCGCCCACTATCCCGAATTCAAGCTACAGTTTTCTTCACGACAAATAGGCAAAATCCAGCATAGCTCTGAACAGGTCTTTACGCCAGCTCTGGCGACTTTGAGGAGCCGCCTGATCTGAGACGCGCTTGCAGCCTGCGAACGAACTCGTTGCTGGTCGAGTTGTCGTTTCGTATTGCCGCCTTTACCACGAGCTGGTCACGGACAAGTTTAGCCGCCTTTGGTGACCAGGTCTCGGCGATGCGCAGATAAGCCCCCCGGAATCGCGGATCGTCGAAATGCGCATCCATCACGCTTTCATCAGCATCAAAGGCCGCGACAATAAAGAAGTCCCAGACCCGGTCATGACGGAACAGTTCCCGGTCTTCGACGCTCCCAGCGGACTGACGGACCCCGCGCCGGACGAGCAGCCGTCTTTCGAGCAAGCAGGGGCGTTCAGCCTCGAACTCGCCAGGTTCGAGCCAGTTCCTGTCCTCCACCCGCATTTTGACAGCATGTCTTGCGAACTCTGCAAGCGGAAATGGTCGGTTGTGAATCGCTCGGTAGCTTTCGTTGCCGGGTCCTTCGTCCGCGAGGCGAAACGCCTCCGAGATCAGGTCACTTGCGGTGGGCTCGGCTCCCTGCGCAATCAGATCCGCCGCGAACGCGAGATCGAAGGGGTTCGTCAGGATCTGACGTGCGGCCTCCCGGTCCGGCTCGGTCGGTGCATCATTGATCGATCTGTTGAGAAAGTGCACCGCAGCTCGGCGGTAGACATCGCCGTGAACCTTCTGGATCGGATCCGCTCCGACAGGACGGGACAGCAGGAACGCTTCGGACTCTTCGATCGTATAGGGTAACAGGTCCACGACCTTTGCTCCCGCAGGAACCGACCACTCGATCGGTTGAGTGCCTATCAATATCCTTGTCTTTCGATTTTCAGCGGCAAATCCGCGCACGATCTCGCGCGTCGATGCCGAAACCTCGTTGAGTCCGTCGATGATGACCGACAACGTGCCGGCATGTACCATCGCGCGCACGAAATCTGTGTCTTGAAGTCCCTTCATCCTGCGTGTCACCGCTTCGGGCACACCCCCTTCGCAATCACGGGCATGGAAAAACACGATAGGGCCTCGCGCCTTGCCGGCCATCAGACGCAGCGCGCTGGTCTTGCCGAGTCCGGCTTCTCCACGCAGCACGACGACACCATCCATCCTATCGAGAACTTCTTCGACGGGCCGAGGCGGTTCCAAGCCGTGCTTCGCGCGTCCTTTTTCGAAGAAGCCCATCCCTTCAAACTCATCGAGCTTCGCATCGCCAAGAAACTCCTCCCGGAATGGGGCCAGCAAGCGGCGTCGCAAGAGCGGCACGAAGAAAAGCAACAGAGGCACAATTCCGAGGCTGAGGTAGCGACGAACGCTCGGGTTGAAAATGAATGCCGCCTGGACCTTGCGCGAGTAAGGAAACGCCCACAGAAACGCCACCCAGAACGTAACCCACCCACCCGCGGACCAGGTGAGAAACTGGCCAATGTCGGCTGACGCATCGCGCTGAAGTTGTGCCGCGATGGCGTTCGCTCCCACAGCGTTTGTCGGCCTCACCCATGTCTCGAGGTCTTCGATTACCGCAGCCTGTTCTTCGCTCCAGC
>CALAHL010000294.1 GCA_937891725.1 uncultured Rhodospirillaceae bacterium
CGGACAGCGGGCGGCGGAACGCCGACTGGTACAGCTGTCAGACCGGTTGGGGAGCCTCGATCGGGTCCTGGAAGCCAATTCGTTTGAGCGGGTGTTGGATCGCGGCTTCGCACTGATCCGGGATGCCGAGGGCGCTCCGGTCAAGGCCGCCGGGGATCTGACCGACGGCCAGGGCGTCAGCCTGCAGTTCCGGGACGGCGCGCGGGACGCGGTCATCGGCAGCACGCCCACACCATCCAAGCCGAGTCGACCCAAGTCAAAACCAAGCAAACCGGCACCGCCCGAACAGGAGACCTTGTTGTGATCCGCCTGATGCTGCTCTCACTCTGTCTGCTGGTCTCGACGTCGGTCTCAGCGGAGACGCGCTTCTCGGTTGGGCCCGGCGGTGGGTTCACCCAGGGTGGTCTGGTGATCGGGCAGACCGATTCCGGCGCTAAAGTCACACTGGACGGACGCGATGTTCAGGTCTCGCCCGAGGGGGTCTTCGTGTTCGGCTTCACCCGCGATTTCGGGCCTTCCGTGACCCTGAGCGTCACAGCGCCCGACGGCACCGTCGACACACGGACGGTGGAGATCAAACCACGCGAATTCGACATCCAGCGAATCGATGGCCTGCCCCAGAATATGGTGACCCCGCCTGAGGATCTGCTGGCCCGTATCCGCAGGGACAGTGCGGAGGTCGCCGCCGCCCGCGCCCATGAGACGCCCGAGGCGATGTTCCTGACCGGCTGGCTGTGGCCCGCCAAGGGCCGGGTCAGCGGAGTCTACGGCAGCCAGCGCATCCTGAACGGGGAGCCGCGCCAGCCCCATTACGGCATCGACATCGCTGCCCCGACCGGCAGTCCGGTGGTGGCCCCCGCCGACGGCATCGTGCGCATGGCGGTAACCGACCATTACTACACCGGCGGCACCATCATCCTCGACCACGGCTACGGCCTGTCGAGCGCCTTCCTGCACATGAACAGCGTCGACGTGAAGGTCGGCGACCGGCTTAGACGCGGCGATCCCATGGGCACCATCGGCGCCACCGGCCGCGCCACCGGCCCGCATCTCGACTGGCGCATGAACTGGTTCGACCAACGGATCGACCCGGGGCTGTTAATGACAGGGTCGCCGGAGGGGTAGGGTTATTTGATGATTTTTTGATTGTTTTTTCCTGTATTGTGATTTAGGTTGACATTGTTCAGCAGAGATCAAGGGCGGTCGATGACGCTAGATCGAAACAATTGCCCTGAGAGCAGCATCCTCGACTCAAAATTTGGAGAGCAAGATGAGAAACGAACAAACTATGGGAAGCATCTCAGCTTCCGTTGTCAGGAGTGGCTGTTCTTATGAAGTTCGAAATCGATCCTGGACCGGAATTCGACGTCACTCGCGTTGAAATTCTGAAAGCCAAATCCGAGTATTGGGCCCATCAGTCTAAGACATTGGCCCGTCTGATCGCGACAGTCTTCTGTGCTGTCTTCATAGCAGCCGCCGCGATCCTGGGTCTTCTGGACGGCAGCTTTGATGAGTTGAGCGCCGTCTGGTACGTGGCCGGGCCGTTGGCCTTCTTCCTGGTGGGATATGCGCAGGGGGAAGCGAAAGGAACGAAAGACTATGACGACACTGGCTGAAAAACTGGCCGTTGATGCTTCGGCGTCGGCCAAGGGATCGGACCGCAGCAAGACACGGCGCGTCCAGATCGAGATGCCGCCCCGCTCCATGGATCGGCTGGAAGCCTTGAAGGAGGTGACGGAAGCCGCCTCCTATGCCGAGGTGGTGAAGAACGCGCTGCGGCTTTACGAGGCGATGATCCTTGAGGTCGAGGAGGGCTCCGAGGTCTACATCCAGCGCAAGGGCGACGACAAACCGGTCCCTTACAAGATCTTCGTGTGATTGCGCACGCGGGTTGAAGCAGCGCCTCCTCCGGCCATATCAGAACCAAGGCAACCAACCCAAAGGAGGTCGCCATGGTGGACAAATTGTCCGGCGACGCGCGCACCGAAGCATTGGCAGAACTCGACGGCTGGACCGAGGACGAGTCCCGGGATGCGATCGGCAAGACATTCGAGTTCAAAAATTTCAACGAGGCCTTCGGTTTCATGACTCGGGTCGCGATGAAGGCCGAGCGGATGGATCACCACCCCGAATGGTTCAACGTCTACAAAAAGGTTGTGGTCACATTGGCGACCCATGACGCAGGCGGTATCAGCGAACTCGACATCGAACTCGCCAAGTTCATGGACAAGGCCGCCGGCTAAAATTCCGGCGCGCCCCTATTGTGCCAGCTCCGGTCGGTTCTTGTATTCCTCCAGCGCCTCGGCATTTGCCAGCGCCTCGACATTCTTGACCGGCCGGCCGTGAACAACGTTGCGGACGGCAAGCTCGACGATCTTGCCGGATTTGGTGCGGGGAATGTCGGTTACCGCCAGCACCTTGGCGGGCACGTGGCGCGGGGTGCAGCCGGTGCGGATCCGGGTCTTGATCTTCTTGATCAGATCCTCGTCCAGCGCGACGCCCTCCGCCAACCGCACGAACAGCACGACTCGAACATCGTCCTCCCAGTCCTGACCGATGACCAGGGCTTCCAGAACCTCGTCCATCTGCTCGACCTGGCGGTAGATCTCGGCCGTGCCGATCCGCACGCCGCCGGGATTAAGCACCGCGTCCGACCGGCCGTAGATGATCATGCCGCCATGTTCGGTCAGCTCGACATAGTCCCCGTGACACCAGACACCCGGCCAGGCCTCGAAATAGGCCGCCCGGAACTTGGCGCCGTCCTCGTCGCCCCAGAAATAGATCGGCATGCAGGGAAACGGCTTGGTGCAGACCAATTCGCCCTTCTCGCCCACCACCGGCTTGCCATCGTCGTTCCAGACCTCGACCGCGAGGCCGAGTCCACGTTTCTGAATCTCACCTTTCCAGACCGGGCCGATCGGGTTGCCCAGCACGAAGCAAGACACGATGTCGGTGCCGCCGGAAATCGAGGCCAGCTGCAGGTCCGATTTGATGTGCTGATAGACATAATCGAACCCTTCTGGGACCAGCGGTGAGCCGGTCGAGGTCATCGTGCGCACGGTCGACAGATCGTGGGTGTCCTTGGGTGACAGGCCGCCCTTTTTCAGCGCGTCGATATACTTGGCCGAGGTGCCGAACAGGGTCATCCGCTCCGCCTGGGCGTAGTCGAACAGAATGTTGCCGTCGGGATAGAATGGCGAGCCGTCGTACAGCAGCAGAGTTGCCTCCGCCGCCAGGCCGGAGACCAGCCAGTTCCACATCATCCAGCCGCAGGTGGTGAAATAGAACACCCGGTCACCAGGCTTCACGTCGGATTGCAGCTTGTGCTCCTTCAGGTGCTGCAACAGGGTGCCGCCGATCCCGTGCACGATGCATTTCGGCACCCCGGTCGTGCCGGAGGAGAACATGATGTAGAGCGGGTCGTTGAACGGCATCCGGGTGAAGGTCAGGGCGGGCGCGGCCCCGTCACCCAGATAGTCGGTGTAGTGGATGGCGTGTGGGATATCCGAGATATCCGGCCGGTCGGCGGCGTAGGAGACCACCGCCACCTTCTTCAGACTCGGCAACTGGTCTGCCACCGCCATAACCTTGTTGCGGATGTCGAGGGTCTTGCCGTTGTAGAAATAGCCCTCGACCGCGATCAGCACTTTCGGCTCGATCTGCCCGAACCGGTCCATCACGCCCTGGATCCCGAAATCCGGCGAGCAGGAGGACCACACCGCGCCCAAGGAAGTCGCCGCCAGCATGGCGATGATGGTCTCCGGCAGGTTCGGCATGAAGGCCGCCACCCGGTCGCCCGGGCCTACCCCGTCGGCCTTCAGCGCCGCCGCCAGCTTGGCGACCTGTTCCTGCAGTCCGGACCAGGACAGCCGGGTCTTCACCCTGTCCTCTCCCCAGAACACCATCGCGTCGGCATCGCCCGGCTGGCTCCGCACCCCGCGCATCAGATTCTCGGCGAAATTGACCCGGCCCTCCGGAAAGAACTTGGCGCCCGGCATGGCTGTCGCATCGGCCAACCGGACCGCGCCTTTGTCGCCGATAACACCAAGATCGTCCCAGATCGCCTCCCAGAAGTCCTCGGGATGGGCCACCGACCAGTCATAGAGGCTGTCATAATCCTGCGCGTCGGCGCCGTGCCGATCGTTCACGGTAGCCATGAAGGCGGTCAGGTTCGCGGCCGCACGCCGTGCGTCGGACGGCTCCCAAAGCTTCACCGCATTACCGTTCATCTGATTTCTCCTCGCTCGCGCCCGATTTGGTGTTCGTTGATAACCATAGGAGTCTGCGGAGTGCAACGCCGCTGGGTTCTATGATCGGACTCTATGAATGTGGAACTGACACAGTCGTTAATGGTATCTATCCAATCGGGGCGTCCGGATTTTACGTGCATTTTTTGGGGGTGTGTCGCGTGGCTGAACTCGTCGGTTTCGAGATTCAGATGCAGGTCAGCGGGTCGTGGGAGACCGTGGAACGGTTCTCTCCCGCCGAATTGTCCGATGCGAAAGCTCAGTTTGCCCAAATGCGCCCGGACCATAAGTCTGACGGAATTCGGCTGATCGAAGAGCGGGTTGACGACGAAGGGGTGTTCCGCACCCGCACGCTCGGGTTCCGCAAATCCGTTCCGGTGGCGGAACAGCCCGCCGCCAAAGCGTCAAAAGGGGCCCCGACACCCGCCCCAAAAGCTGCGGCCGCGACGCCCATGAAGCCGGCCACCCGCACCGGCGGATCCGAGGCAATCGCCAAGCCCAGCAGCAAGACCCGTCTCACGACGGCCGCCGGCAAGCGCGGCACCGGCCGCCTCGCCATGACACCGGCACAGCAGATGAAGGCATCGGGCTCCCGCTTCTCGTTCTCGGACCTCATCACCTATCTGTTCTCGCCGACACGGGATGCCAACGGCGCCATCCCGACCCTGCAGGCCGCCGCCACCTCGGGAAAGATGTCGGGCGGCGCGATCGCCCAACTTCCGCCACCGCCGGCACCGGTCGCCAAACGGGGCGATCTCGACGTCTACGAGGACGAGGCGGAGTTGGCGAGCGCCGATCTGGTCGCGGCGGATGCCACGGTCCGACAGTTCCGCAGTTTCGTCGAGACCCTGAACGGACTCGATTCGGTCGCAGAAGCCCGAGCGAACCGAAAATTCATCCACGGGATCAGTCTGTTCACCATCGGCGCCCTGTTCTCGATCGAGGAACAGATCGACATCTTCTCCAAACGCGGTAAAGCCGTGGTGCATGTCTGCCTGGAACTCTTTGTCGGTCTGCACGAGACGATCGCGCATTTCGTGGGCTCATTGGAAAAATACCTTCAGGATCCGGATGCCGCCGGTTGGATCCGCTCCGGCTCGCGTTGTTTCCGGATGTATCGGGACGCCGACTTCAAAGGACTGGAGCGCGAGTTCGGTGAGTCCTTCGGCGTCTACGACAAGATTCAGGAAACCCTTGGAGGTCGGGTCAAGGTCGGCATCCTGTTCACCGATATCGTGAACTCGACCGCCATGACCGGTGAATTGGGCGACGACCTGGCTCAGCAGGTGATCGACCACCACGACAGCACGGTCGAGGGGCTTGCGCGCCGGTTCGGCGGACGCAAGGTCAAGCATCTGGGCGATGGGCTGATGCTCAGCTTCGGCAGCGCCCACGCCATGGCAGGTTGCGCCGTCGCCGTGGTCGACGCGATGAAGGGACTGCACAAACATCCCGGGGTGCCGCCCTACCAGATCCGTTGCGGCGGCCATTTCGGCGAGGCGATCCGCAAGGCCGACGATTTCTTCGGCAGCACGGTCCAGTTGGCGGCACGGGTCTCGGGTTCGGCCGGAAACAACGAAGCACGGGTCTGCTCGTTTCTGATCGATGAGAAGAAACCGGTGTTCACCCAGTTCGACGATTGCGGTGCGGCGGTGTTGAAAGGCTTCGATCAGCCGATGCTTCTGGCGCGCTATCGTTAGACGACCAGTCTCACAAAACTCGCCGCCAAGCTCACGATCACCGCCAGCGTCAAGGGTTTACGCAGCGCCAGATACCAGTCGGGAAACCAACCCTGATCGCGGGCGCGCAGGTCCATGAAATAGGCAGCCGCCACGCCGACGATCAAGGTGAGGACGGCGGGTACGGGGTTCATCAGCGCCGCCAACCACGCCAGCAGCGCAGGCGTCACCGACCAGCCGAGCCGAAACCAGATTTGCTCCGCCCGCGCGCCCTCCACCAGCACGCCGCCCCAGTGGACGGCGCCGAGGAACGACAGAATCGCAACGCCGTAGAACAGTTGGGCCTCGAACGCCTTCCACGCCCAGAACGGGGCGCTGTCGAACAGCATCCAGAAAACTGCGGCACAGCCCACGAACGGTATGACGCCGCCCAATCCGAGGACGCGAGCGGGTAGCGGAACATCTGCAAGGGTGACATTGCTCATGGTCTGGCCGGACTCCGCTGGTCACTTGTCTCGCATCTGAAACACCGATTTGGTATGCAGAAGCAGACTTGTCCAGAAAAGGGATACGGGAAATGGCCGATCGCATGAACCTCGACGGTGCCGCGGCACTCGTGACCGGTGGAGGTGGCGGGCTGGGTGCCGCGACCGCTCGAGCCTTGGCCGCGCGCGGCGCGAAGGTCACCGTTCTGGACGTGAACGAAGAGCAGTCCACTGCGGTGGCGTCCGAGATCGGCGGCCTGGCCCTGTTCTGTGACGTCACGAGTTCGGACTCCGCCACCGGCGCGCTCGCCCATGCCCGAGAGGCACACGGCCCCGCACGGGTGCTGATCAATTGCGCAGGCGTAGCCCCGGCCAAACGGATTCTGGGACGTGAGGGCCCGATGGATCTCGAGGACTTCCGGCAGGTGATCGATATCAACCTGATCGGAACCTTCAACCTGACCCGACTGGCCGCCGCCGACATGGCGGACCTGGAGCCGGACGACGAGGGCCAGCGTGGGGTCATCATCTCCACCGCCAGCGTCGCCGCCTTCGAAGGCCAGATCGGCCAGGCCGCCTATGCGGCCTCCAAAGGCGGCGTGCACGCCCTGACCATCGTGGCCGCCCGGGAATTCGCCCGGTCCGGTATTCGGGTCTGCACGATAGCACCGGGCCTGTTCGGCACGCCGATGCTTTTGGGAATGCCGCAGGAGGTTCAGGACAGCCTGGCCGCCCAGGTCCCGTTCCCCTCCCGCTTCGGCACGCCGGAGGAATACGCCCGGCTCGCCTTGTCGATCTGCGACAACCCGATGCTGAACGGCGAGACCATCCGTTTGGATGGCGCGATCCGCATGGGGCCGCGTTAGGCGGCTGTCCGACTTACAGGATGATGCAGGTTGTTGAGGCATGGGCGTAGACCTTGCCCGCAGCGTCGGCCAGCTTTCCCTCGGCCGTGGCGGACCGTCGGCCTCGGTGGATCACATTGCCCTCGGCCCGCACAGGGCCGGTGTCCTTGGTGATGCCGCGGGTGATGTTCACCTTGTACTCCAACGTGGTGTAGCCGGTGCCCTGTGGCAGCGTCGAATGCACCGCACATCCCATGCAGCTGTCCAGAATGATGCCGTACCATCCACCGTGCAGGGTGCCGGCCGGATTGATCATAAAATTGTTCCAGCCGCCCTCGAACACCGCGCGTCCCTCCTCGACCTCGACCAGCCTGAACCCGACCGTGGCGCCGACGCCCGGCTGCGGCAGTTCACCGGATGCGATCCGTTGCAGCAGCTCCAAGCCGCCCAGCTCCTGGGTGGCGGCGGCAAGCACTTCGGGGTCGTGCCAGGCGTAGCTTCGGGTGCGGTCTGTCATCGGGAGCCTCTTCGCGTCAGCCGAATTGAAAGAAATTTAACCCAAGACTGCGATGTGTCGCTTTTAGGCGGTAACGAGGCGTCGCGTGACAATCGAATTCCCGGGAAAAGCCTCAGATGCAGACATTGTTCAGTGGGAGAGTCTTATGGCATTTCGAAAATCGCCCGCCAATACCGCGTCCGCATCGATCGCCGACGTCGTGGCTCTGTTGGCCGATTTCTCGGTCGAGACCACACCCACTTCCGCATCCAAGGTCGCGAATTTCGCGGACCATCTGACCCAAGGCACCACGGTCAATGTGACCTGTCTGGCGGGGACCGATCCTGCCGACACGATCGCGGTCGCCGCACGTCTCCGACGCGAAGGGTTCGAGCCGGTCCCGCATGTTGCCGCCCGCTCGATCACCGACCGTGGGACGCTGGACCGTTTTCTCGGGCGGCTGAAGGATGAGGCAGGCGTGACCCAGGCGCTGGTGATCGCAGGCGGCCTCGACAGGCCGACCGGCGCGTTCGGCTCCTCCATGGACCTGTTGGAGACCGGACTGTTCCAGCAACACGGCATCTCCAAATTGGGCGTTGCCGGGCATCCCGAGGGTACACCCGATATCTCGGAGCAGGCGCTGAAGGACGCGTTGGTGTGGAAGAACCGGTTCGCCCGGGAGACTGGGCTTGAGCTGTATATCGAAACCCAGTTCTGCTTCGACGCCGACGCGATCATCGCCTGGGACAAGAAGATCCGGGGCTGGGGCAACACTCTGCCGATTCATTTGGGCGTGCCCGGCCTTGCAAGCCTCAAGACTCTTCTGAAATTCGCGCAGATGTCCGGAATCGGTCCGTCGATCCGGGTGCTGACCCGTCAGGCGCGCAACATCGCGAAACTGATGTTGGTGCAGGCTCCCGACCGGCTGATCCTGGATCTGGCCGCCTACCGGGCCCAGGACGCCGAGTGCGGGATCGAGAAGCTGCATTTCTACCCGTTCGGCGGTCTCGCCAAATCAGCGGAATGGGCCAACATGCTGGCCACCGGCGCGTTCGAGATCGATTCGTCTCGGTTCGAGATCAAACCGGCCACGGCCCAGATCCGCGCCGTTTCCTAAACACACGTCCCACTTCGACGTCCGGAGAGCCGTCCATGGTCGACACGATCCTCAGTTCCGCCACCCGAGAGGTCGTGATCGGCTTCAATCGTCCGTTCTGCGTGATCGGAGAGAGAATCAACCCAACCGGCCGCAAGCTGTTGGCGGCCGAGATGGCCCAGGGTGACTACAGCCGGGTCGAGAGCGACGCCCGGGCCCAGGTCGAGGCCGGTGCCAACATGCTGGACGTGAACGCCGGCATTCCGATGGCAGACGAGCCGCGTATCCTGGCGGAAGCGATCCAATTGGTGCAGTCGATCACCGACCTGCCCCTGTCGATCGACAGCTCGATCGTCGAGGCGCTGGAGGCCGGCCTGTCGGTCTACAAAGGCAAGGCCCTGGTCAATTCGGTCACCGGCGAGGAGGAGCGTCTTGAGATCGTCCTGCCGCTGATCAAGAAATACGGGGCGGCGGTGGTTGCGATCTCGAACGACGAGACCGGGATATCCGAGGATCCGGACGTGCGCTATCAGGTCGCCAAGAAGATCGTCGAGCGGGCGGCCGATTACGGCATTGACCGGGCCGATGTGGTGGTCGATCCGCTGGTGATGCCGGTGGGCGCGCTGAACATGGCCGGCACCTCGGCGATGAAGCTGATTTCCCGGTTGCGGAACGAGCTCGGGGTGAACACCACCTGCGGGGCGTCCAACATCTCCTTCGGTCTGCCGAACCGGCACGCACTGAACGCGGCGTTCCTGACCATGGCGATCGGCGCAGGGATGACCTCCGCGATCATGAATCCGCTGCACTCCGAAGAGATGGCCGGCATTCTGGGCGCCAATGTGATGATGGGACACGATCCGGAATGCCGTCAGTGGATCAAACGGTTCCGCGAGCCGGTCGCCGAGGGCCAGGAAGCCGCCGGGGCCCGCGGCGGGCGTGAGCGGCGGCGGCGGCGCGCTTAAGAAAGCATCAGAGGAGGCGGCCCGATCTCGATGAACGAACAGCAGGTCCCGGATTTGCCCTCGATCGACGCGGAAGCGGCCGAGGGCGCTGGACGGTCGCCGGTCGGCGAGGCCTTTGTCGTGTTCACGCCATCCGGTCGGCGCGGCCGCTTTCCGATCGGAACCCCCGTGCTGGAAGCCGCCCGCAAATTGGGCGTCGATATCGACTCGGTCTGCGGCGGCCGAGGACTCTGCGGGCGCTGTCAGGTCGAGCCGAGCCTGGGAGAGTTTTCCAAATTTCAGGTCGACAGCCGCGGCGATCATTTGAGCGAGCCCGGACGGCAGGAACTCCGGTACGCGGAAAAGCGAGGACTGGCCGACGGCCGCCGCCTGAGTTGCTCAACTAAGCTGTTGGGCGACGCGGTGATCGACGTTCCGGAGACAAGTCAGGTCCACCGCCAGATTGTCCGAAAGCGGGCCGAGGCCCGGAACATCGAGATCAAGCCGATCGACAAGCTGCACTATGTCGAGGTGACCGAGCCGGACATGCACGACCCCTCCGGGGATTTCCGTCGGCTGTGCGAGGCGCTGCGGGCGCAATGGCCGGACTGGAACATCGCCGACGATGTATCCTGCGATCTTCCGGTGCTCCAGGGTCTTCAGAAGGCGCTCCGTAAAGGCGAATGGAAGGTTACGGTCTGTCTGCGGGAAGGCAACCGGGTGATCGGTGTCTGGCCCGGATTCCGGGACACGATCTACGGGCTGGCGGTCGATGTCGGTTCGACCACCATGTCGGCCCATCTGTGCGAACTGCATACCGGGGAGGTGGTG
>CALAHL010000295.1 GCA_937891725.1 uncultured Rhodospirillaceae bacterium
TCCGAGACGCCGGCCATCATCTGCGCGCGCTCCAGCCAGGTGTCGCCGGGCAGGACGTAATCGGAGATCTGCGCCGTGGGCGTCATCATGTGCTCGAATGCGACGATCAGGTCCTGCTTCATCAGCGCCTCGTGGATACGGTGCGTGTTCGCGAAGGACATCAGCGTGTTGTTGGCCAGCGCGATGAAGGCCTTGACCGGGTACGGATCGCCCTCGGCCATCGCCCGGAAGACGTTCTTGGGGTTGGCCATGTAGCAGCCGCCGACCAGGTTGGCGTATTCGTGCCCCCAGACCCGTTTCGTGGCTTCGCCCAGCGGTTCCATGCCGCGATAGGTGAAGACGGGGTGCTGGTCCGCGCCTAGTTGCTTGGCCTTCTGTTCGGGCGTCAGCAGGTCGTGGCGCTCGACTTCGGTGTCGGACAGCACCTGACTGTCGAACCCTATGAAAAGCTCGCCGCCCTTCTTGTCGACATTGCCGCACAGCGCGCGCAGATAGCACTGCATGCGGATCGCCGAGGTCGACGAGACCTGCTGGTCGGTGATCGGGCTCCACGGGATCGTGGCCGCATCGGCGGCGGCGTACATCCTGGCCGCGGCGCGGATCTGCTCGGGATCGCAGCCGGTGATCGCCGCCACCCGGTCCACCGGGTACTCGCGGATGCGCGTCGCAAAGGCCTCGAACCCGTGGCACCAGTCCCGCACGAAGTCGTGGTCGTAAAGCCCTTCCTCCAGGATCACGTTCATCCAGCCCAGCATCATCGCGGCATCGGTGCCGGCGCGCAGCGGCAGCCAGATGTCGGACGCCTCGGCGTTTTCCGACCGGCGCGGGTCCAGCGTGATCAGCCTGGCACCGCGGGCCTGGGCGGTGCGGATCGATTTGTATTCCAGCGTCCAGGAGTGCCGCCTCGGGTCGTGGCCGAACAGAACGATGCAGTCCGAGTTGATCACGTCCGCCCGTGGATACCAGCCATAAACCATACGGTTCACGGCCGCCGTGTTGCCCATGCAATAGGCCACCCCGCCGATCCAGTTCGGAGAGCCCAACACATTCATGAACCGCCGCGTCAGCCCGTTGTCAGTGCCGGTGTTGGCGTTCGAGCCGGCAACCGCCAGTGCCTCTGGCCCATAGCGGTCGACCACGACCCGCAGCTTCCCGGCAATCTCGTCCATCGCCTGATCCCAGGTGATGCGCTGCCAGTCGTTGCCGCCGCGCTCGCCGACCCGTTTCAGCGGATACAACAGACGGTCGGGGTGGGCGAAGGCCTTGGGCGCATAGGCCCCCTTCATGCAGATCACGTCCTTGAAGAACGGATGATCGCGCGTCGTGACCTTGACCACCCGCCCGTCCTGCACCTTGGCCGCGACCGGGCAGAACCCGTCGCAGGACGTGCAGACGACGTTCTTTGTCACCGTGTTGGCAGGGCGCTCGGCGGGGGAATGATCATTCAAGGGAACCTCCTGGCCGGATCGCATCCAGCCGGTTGACATCTGCCGGATACTAACTTCAAATTCGAAAGTCAGTCAAACGGGATCGACGGGGGGAGGCGCACCATGAAACTCTACGATTTCGGCCCGGCGGCGAATGCCCAGCGGGTCCGCGTCTATCTGGCCGAGACCGGGATCGACGTTCCGATCCAGGAACTGAATGTCCGCGAGGACCACCAGTTCGCCGAGCCCTACACCTCGATGAACCCGTTCCACTGCGTTCCGTTCCTGGAACTGGACGACGGCGCCGTGATCGCCGAGTCGATCACGATCTGCCGGTATCTGGACGAGACCCGTGCCGATGCCCCGCTGTTCGGGACCACGCCCGAGGAACGGGCCGAGGTCGACATGTGGCTGCGCCGGGCCGAACTGGACGGGTTCATCCCGCTCTTGCACGCCGTCCGCAACCATGTGCCGATGTTCGCCGGCCGCGTCGTGCCGGGCACCCGCACCGATCTGCCGCAACTGCCCAAAATGGTTCGGCGCGGCAAGGAAATGGCGGCGATCTTCTTCGACCGGATGGAGCGGCACATGCAGGGCCGCGACTGGGTCGCGCTGGACCGGCTCACCATCGCCGATATCAGTGGTTACTTCACGTACCGGATGACCCGGCCGCTGGAGATGGATACGGCCGCCTGGCC
This sequence comes from uncultured Rhodospirillaceae bacterium, assembly GCA_937891725.1. Lineage (GTDB taxonomy): Bacteria > Pseudomonadota > Alphaproteobacteria > Thalassobaculales > Thalassobaculaceae > JANSYC01. Next base: position 2,126 of record CALAHL010000295.1, read on the forward strand.
GAACATCGAGCGATGGTTCGGCGCGATCGCCGCGCGCCCGGCCTTCCAACTGTGACCTGGCGCCAAAGGGGACGACCATGAAGCCTGTCTGCCTGATCACCGGGGTGGGCCCCGAGCACGGCACCGGCGCCGAAATCGCCCGGCGGTTCAGCACCGACTACCGGGTCGCCCTGCTGGCCCGCAATGCCGAGAATATCGAGGATCTGGCGGCCAGGTACGACGGCCGCGCCTATCCCTGCGATGTCGGCGATCTGGACGCGTTGACCGATACCATGGACCGGATCAAGGCCGAGATGGGCGCGCCGAAAATCGTCATCCACAACGCACCCCGGGCCACGCGCGGCCCGCTGCTGGAACAGGACCCGGCGGAACTGGAACAGAACTTTCGCGTCAACACGACGGCGCTGCTTTACATGGCGCAGCACACCATTCCGGGGATGCTGGACATGGGCGGTGGTGCGATCCTGGTCACCGGCAACACCTCGGCCACACGGGGCAAGGCGCACTGGGGGTTCTTTGCCTCGACCAAGGCGGCGCAGCGCATCCTGTCGGAGTCCATCGCACGTGAATTCGGGCCCCAGGGCATCCATGTCGCCTATTTCGTCATCGACGCGGCGATCAACACGCCGCGCACCCGACCGATACTGGCCCCCGAAGCGCCGGACGAGTTCTTTGCCGAACCCCATGCGATCGCCGAAGAGATGTTTCGTGTCGCGCATCAGCACCGGTCGGCCTGGTCGTTCCTGGTGGAACTCAGACCGTTCGGCGAGGTCTGGTAGCGGAACGCGGGGCGCTCGGGCATGGCGAACGACGGATTAGAGCTTTGGGGCGCCGGCACCGCGCGGACCCATCGCACGCTCTGGATGGCGCACGAGCTGGGGCTGACGTTCCGACACTTTCCGATCGGCCCCCGGACCGGCGAGACGAAGGAACCGGCCTTCCTGGCCCTGAACCCGCGGCACAAGGTTCCGGTCCTGCGCCACAGCGATCTGGTCCTGACCGAGAGCGCGGCGATCATGATCTACATGACGGAACGCCTGGCCACGCCGGACCATGTTTTCTGCGCCGGCGATCCGGTGGCCCGGGCGCGGCACCTGGAATGGTGCTTCTTCATCATGTCCGAGTTGGATGCCAACGGGCTCTACACCATGCGCCGGCATGGTCCACTGAAGGAGATCTATGGTGACGCTCCCGTCGCGGTCAGAGGCGGGCGGGAGTACTTTCTCCATCAACTCGAACAGATGGACGAGGCGATCCGCGGCGCCGACCCGTCCCTGATGGGTGCGCGGATCAGCCCGGCCGACATCCTGTTCGCATCGTGCCTGGACTGGGCGCTGCGCTATGACATCCCCTTGCCGGCGAACCTGATCGACTATCGCGACAGGATGGCCGTGCGTCCGGCCTATCAGGCCGCCAAGGAGCAGAACGATGCATGATTCCGAAGGACCGCTGGCCGGTATCAGGGTGCTGGACCTGACCGTGATCATGGCGGGCCCCATCGCCACGATGATGCTGGCCGACCAGGGCGCCGATGTCATCAAGATCGAGCCGCCGCAGGGCGACCTGCTGCGCAAGCTGGGCCACAAGCATCAGGGCATGTCGGGCTCGTTCCTGTCCTGCAACCGCTCGAAACGCTCGCTCTGCGTCGACATCAAGACCGCGGCCGGGCTCGAGGTGGTAAAGAAGCTGGCGACCACGGCCGACGTGCTGGTCCAGAACTTCCGCCCCGGCGCCATCGAACGCATGGGACTGGGCGAGGACGTGGTCCGCGCAATCCGGCCCGACATCATCTATGTCTCGATGAGCGGCTTTGGCGAGAGCGGGCCCTATGCCCACCAGCGGGTATATGACCCGGTCATTCAGGCAATATCCGGCCTGGCCGACATCCAGCGCGACCGCGAGACGGGACAGCCCCGCATGGTGCGCACGGTGATCCCCGACAAGACGACCGCGTTGACGGCGTCACAGACGATATCCGCCGCGCTGTTCGCCCGTGAACGCAGCGGCAAGGGGCAGCACATCAAGCTGTCGATGTTCGACACGATGGTCGCCTATCTCTGGCCCGAGGCCAGTTCGAGCCTGTCCTTCGTCGGCAACGAGCGTGACCCGACGGTCGGGCAACTGGGCCTCGACCTCGTATTTGCGACCCGCGACGGCCACATCACCGCGGGCGCCGTGTCCGATGCCGAATGGCAGGGCATGTGCCGGGCCTTCGGGCGCGAGGATCTCCTGGAGGACCCGCGTTTCGCCAGCGCAGCTGCCCGGTCGGAAAACGTGATCGCCCGGCGTCAGGTGATGAGCGACGAGATCGCCAAATGGGACCGGGACCAGATCCTGGCCCGCCTCGATGCCGAGGGCGTTCCCAACGCGCCGGTGCTGGCCCGGACAGAGGTGATCGAGAACGCCCAGGCGGCCCACAACGCAACGATCGAGACCTTCGACGACCCGGAACTCGGCCCGATCCGCCAGCCCCGCCCGGCGGCCCGGTTCAGCGGGACGCCGTCGGGCATCCGCGGCGCGGCCCCGGATCTTGGCGCCCACAATACCGACATTCTGACCGATCTGGGCTATTCGCTCACCGACATCCATGACCTGGAGACCCGGGACGTTCTCTGGTCCCGGCGCCAGGCCGCCCGACATGATTGACCATCCGTGACCAAGTCCCTGAATGAACACGCCGGAGACGCACATGGCCCAGACCCTTACCTTCCGCAAGCTGACGGCACGGCCCGTGCTGCTCAAGCTCCAGCGCCCGGTCACGGCGCGGATCGCGACGATACCCGACTGGCCGCTGATCCTGATCGACATCGAGACGGAAGAGGGCGTCCCGGGGCGCGCCTATCTGGAACCCTATGTGCCGAAGGCAATGAAGTACCTGGTCCCGGCCCTGCATGACATGAGCGACATGCTGGCGGGCCAGCCACTGGCGCCCGCAGAGATCTACGACAAGACCCGGAAGTCCCTGCATTTCGTTGGATATGCGGGCCTCTCGATGATCGCCGCATCCGGTGTCGATATGGCCGTCTGGGACGCGCTGGCGCGGGCGGCGAACATGCCGCTCTGCACGCTGCTGGGCGGAACGCCTGGTTCGGTAAAGGCCTACAACTCTAACGGTCTGTGGCTAAAGTCGCCAGCGGAGGTGGCCGCCGAGGCGGTCGAGTTGAAGGCCGAGGGCCAGGGAACAGGCTTCAAGGGCCTGAAACTGCGCATGGGCCGCGATGATCCAGCGGTCGATATCGAAACTGCCGAAGCTGTCTGGGACGCCGTCGGCCGCGACACCGCATTGATGGTCGATTTCAACCAGGGCCTCGATATGGCCGAAGCCATGCACCGCACACGCCAAATCGACGACCTGGGACTGGAATGGATCGAAGAGCCAGTCGTCTATGACAATTTCGACGGCTACGCCCAGTTGCGGCATGACCTGAAGACACCGCTGATGATCGGCGAGAACTTCTATGGCCCGCGCGAGATGCACCAGGCGCTGCAGGCCGGAGCCTGCGACCTGGTCATGCCCGATTTCATGCGCATCGGCGGGGTCAGCGGCTGGATGCGCGCCGCTGGCGTCGCCGGCGCCTGGGGCATTCCGATGTCGACGCATCTCTACCCAGAGGTCGGTGCCCACGTCATGCGAGTGACCGAGACGGCCCATTGGCTGGAATGGCAGAGCTGGGCCGACCCGATCCTGCAGGAGCCCTACGCGCTCTCGGACGGCGATCTGATCGTCCCGGACAAACCCGGGCTGGGCCTTGATTGGGACGAGGACGTCGTGGCGGCCAATCTGGTCGAATGACGAGCCTCTGCCTGCAGATCGCCGGTCGCGGGCCTCGCCGTCGTCGCTCCGACGAGGCGGTGCGCAACCGCCCCCGGACCATTTATTCTCCGCGGGCGCGCCAGGGCTCGACGGGGCCCAGAGCGTACCGCACGCGGGGCGTTCACGGGGCCGGAGCCTGTCACCGGCCATCCGTCAGCGCCGAACCCGAGCAGAAAATCTGAAAACGAGGAGGATGGAGATGAAGCGAAACGGGAGCTGCCTCTGCGGTCGTGTCACATTCGAAGCCGAAGCGATGCCATCGATGCAGGCCTGTCACTGTTCAATGTGCCGGAGATGGACCGGTGGACCGTTCATGTCGGTTCCATGCAAAGGGGCCATATTCGACGGTCCGGTCGGCCGTTATGCTTCGTCTGATGGGTGCGAGCGCGGCTTCTGCACCAATTGCGGGTCAAGCCTGTTCTTTCACCCGGCCGGCACCGAGATACATGCGATCCCGATTGGCCTGTTCGCCGACCAGTCCGGCCTGCCGTTCCGTGCCGAGATCTACATCGACGACAAACCGGATTACTATGAATTCTCGAACGAGACCAAAAAGATGACGGGCGCCGAATTCGAGAACCGGTTTCGTGGAAGCTGACTGGCATGCTGGCCGGCTGAGCCTGTTCCGATTGCTCCACGGGTATCGCAAAGTACGCCGCCGCCTATCCCCAATCGTCGGGAATTCGAGATCCGATCTGCAAGCCGTCCGACCGTTAGCTTACCGAGCATGGCGTCGCATTTCTTTCGATCTGGAAGCATGGCCTTGGTCTGGTCCGCGATCAGCTGTCCCTCTTTCTCAGCCAGTGCAGCATACAGGTGCAGTGTGAATGGATTAACGCCGGCCGCGAGCTCCGCCGCGTTTAACAGCACGATCAGGGTCGTAAGCCTTTAGATGCGGGCGATGTCGCCGGAGAGCCTGCCCGGATTGGCGCCGAGTTTCATTCTCTGCACGCCCGAGCCTGCTCCCGCATCACCGCATAGTCGCTCAGCATCTCGACGACCGCCGATCCACCCGGCAGCAGTGCAAGCTCCTCGGCCGCCCGAGCCTGAAACTCCGCGGAGTACTCCACGACCGGCGGACAGACCGCGACCGGCGTCGTCTCAGAACCGCCCGTCGCGCAACCGCTCAGCCAACTCGTCGCGAGTACGAGGACGGCGAGCCGCCGCGTCCAGCATCCGGCGTTGGACGTCATTGGTAGCCTCCATGGCTTCGATGCGCGCGGCCATCCGACCGGCGCGCTCGCCGGAGCGGCGCAGGGCCAGCAGAAACAGAAGGATGGCGAGGGCGACCGCGCCCCATCGGGCGAGGCGCAGGGCCCAAGGCGTCGTGCTGGCCCAAGCGAGAAACGTGCCGATCATCGACGCCCCCGCTTCCAGTCGTCGATGCGGGCGTAGATCGTCACAGCAACGCCCGCGAGCGCCACGGCGATGAACACCCAGCGCAGCGTGTCGAGATAGGGCACGAGCGGCAAGACAGCGGACTGGGTCTCGGCCATGACGTTCTGTGCGACCTCGACGCCCGCCGCGCCCAGCGTCGCCACACCAGCGGCACCGCCGCCCTTCATCGTGCGGCTCTGTGCCAGCACCTCCCGCACAGCCGGCGTCTCCGCGGCGAACGCAGTCGCGCGCACCGGGAAGCGCTCGCCCCACTGCCGCGCCGGCCCGAGATCGATGTGCATGAATCCCGATCGGGGATAGAAGCCGAAGCCGAGAAAACCGACGGCACGCGCCGCAGCCTCGAAGGCGACCGGGTCGTGGTTCGCCATGGCGATGTCAAAGGCCGTGCCGTCCATGTGCTTCGAGCGCGGCGCGCCGCCGACGGCCCGGTTGTGCACCGGACTACGGTAGGCCGAACGGACGATGAGCGGCTTGCCAAGCCGGTCGCGCAGCGCCTGGAGCTTGTCGAGCGCCTCCTCGTTGATGCGCAGGGAGCCGCTGCCCCGGCAGGCGATCTCGGCGGGAGAGAAGTTCTTCCAGCGCCAGGCGCCCTCGGGCACGTCGCGCCAGTGATTGAAGGTGGTGATGGTGCTCATCGGTGATCTCCGAACATAAAAAAACCCGCCGAACGGCGGGCTGGTGGGTTGAGGATCGGAAGCGCCGGTCAGGGACCGTTGCCGAACAGCTTCAGCTTGATGGCGAGGCCGGCCATCAGGGCGAGCAGGATGCCGGTGGTGATCAGGCGCACGGCGGTCTGCGCCGCCGTACGCCTGGCAAGCCTCAGGCTGCCCAGCAGGGAACGAAGATCGCGAATGTCGTCGGCCGCGTCGTTGCCATCGAGGCCGACCTCATG
>CALAHL010000296.1 GCA_937891725.1 uncultured Rhodospirillaceae bacterium
CATGCGCTCAACATAATCGTTCGACGGCACGATCACGTCATAGCCGGGATTGCCTTCCTTCAGCTTCGCAAACAACTCTGCATTGTCGGCGAAAAGATCCATGTTGACCTCAACCCCGCTGGCGCCTTTGAAGTCGTCCAGTGTGGATTCGCCGATATAGGTGTCCCAATTATAGAAATTGAGGACTTTTTCTTCTGCCGCGAAGCCGGTTTTCGGCAGAAAGGTCAGACCTGCGGCGACCGCACCGGTTCCCGCGAGAAATGATCGTCGGCTCGGCTGGAAAGGCTTGCGATGATCCATGGAAAACCCCCTGTCCATTGGCTGGCACTTCTAAAGCGTGTGCGAAATTGTGCGTTGCCGAAATTGAATGCCATCGTGAGGGGTGCTGTCAACGGACAGCGGAACACGGATCCACCCAGGCCAATTCCCCCCACGGGCCTCGTGGATATACCGGCCTGCCGTAGGCCGATCGATTCCTTGTCTATTGGGTATTGAGATGGCTCGGATATTTAGATGGTTACATCCAAAAGACCGCCACGCCCCGTATTGAAGGCATCGGCAGACGGCGCACTATTGAAACCGTCAGCGGTCGTGTCGTCTTGAACACCATCCTGTTCAGACGTTACCGGGCGTTCCGATGCTGCGGTCCGCTGCAATTGCTCCGTGCGGCCCGCGTCATCACGAGATTGCGCCAATCGTTCCCGCGCAGCTTAACGTGCCTCAGCAATCCGAGCCGCTGCTTCCTCATTGCCTTGTATGGCTTGCAAACCGACCCTTAAACCAACGCCAACGGATGCCAGGCCGAACAGGCCAGACGTTCCTTGTGCGACAGGTAGGGCTTGCGCAATTGCCATATCAAAATCTCACCCGTGGTTAATTTAGGATTAATTTTAGATTCACGCAAGACAAAATAAGACCGCGCCCAAAGTCCTCGACTCCGATGCGCACTCTTTGAGCCGTGAACACTTCATAAATTAGAGTCGACGAATGAAGAGGAAAGGTCTCGCACCTACGGGATTCAAGACCCCTAGAAGCAGCCAATATAAGGTCTTCAAAATATTCTACGACGCCAGCATATCCGGTCGCTTGTCTTGACTTATTAAATTTCCACCCAGCCGTTCAATTGGGCCTTCAGGGTATTAGGCATAATCTATATTTTGTGTTCGGCTCGAACGGGTCGATTAGTTGTCGTCAAGCCGCACCGGCGCAGGGATCCGTGGATCTGCGCCAGTTATTGCAACCCCGTGCGTGGACTATGGTGTGTGGCGGCACCGGCCCCAAACCCATACATAGTCCAACGCCAAAACCCTGCAGAACCGCTGTCTGCAGGGCATCTCTCCGGGGTATTTAGCGGAATTGGGAGGTCAAGAACCGACAAACATTCTGGCCTGCAGCATGCCGGAGCCCTCCCCACGATTCCAAATATCGGATGATCGCAGGAAACCCTCCACCTGCGCTCAGGACTCCTCAGACTACAGACCGAAATCAGTTTGGGTGAGATTTATCGCCTTGCGTGCGATTTCGACCAACCGGTCGACCTCGGCTCTGGTGATGATCAACGGCGGAGATACGACCATGCCGTCCCGCACGGCCCGCATCACGAGGTTGTTGGCAAAGCAATGGTCTCTGCATCGGGTGCCGACGGCCCCCTCCTTCTCAAAGAAGACCGGGCCGTTCTTGTCCTTAACCAGTTCAATTGCACCGATTAGGCCGACTGCCCGCACTTCACCCACCATCGGATGATCCGCGAGAGACGCCAGCGCCTTCTGGAAATACGGGCCGATATCGTCTCGCACCCGCTCGACCAAACCCTCATCTTCGATGATCCGAAGATTCTCCAACGCCACAGCCGAACAAACCGGATGGCCCGAATAGGTGAACCCATGGAAGAATTCGCCGCCCTCCTCCATCAGCGTGTTCGCCACCCGATCTCCCACCATGACCGCAGCGATCGGCTGGTAGCCGGACGAGAGGCCCTTGGCCAAGGCCATCAGATCTGGCTTCAGATCGAACGTATCGGAGCCGAACCAGTTCCCGGTCCGTCCGAAACCGCAGATCACCTCATCCGCGATGAACAGGATGTCGTGCTTGCGGCAGATCCGCTGGATCTCCGGGAAATAGCTGGCCGGCGGGATGATGACGCCACCGGCGCCCTGGATCGGTTCCGCGATAAAGGCCGCAACATTCTCAGGGCCAAGCTCCTGAATCCGATCTTCCAGCGCCTGAGCCGCGACCATTCCAAATGCGTCCGGGGTCATGTTGCCGCCGTCGCGCAGAAAGTAAGGCGGTCTAATATGAGAGAACCCGGGCAGCGGCATGTTGGTCTGACGATGCATCGCCGTCATTCCGCCCAGGCTTGCTCCCACTAAAGTGCTGCCGTGATAACCGTATTCCCGTCCGATTATGGTCATCCTGTCGGGCTGGCCCTTCAGCTGCCAATAGCGCCGAACAAAGCGCACGACCGTATCGTTCGCCTCTGAGCCCGAGCCCGCGAAAAACACGCGGTTGAGCCCGTCCGGCGTGAGCCGCACAAGAGTCTCCGCCAGCTTGGTGGCAGGCTGCGTCGTGGTCTTGAAGAAGGTGTTGTAGTAGGGCAGTTCCATCATCTGCTTGGCAGCCACATCCGCAAGCTCCTTGCGGCCATAACCGATATTCACGCACCAGAGACCGGCCATTCCGTCCAGGATCTCGTTCCCCTCGCTGTCCCAGAGCGTGCTGCCCTTGGCCTTCACGATCACCCGCGCGCCTTCGGCGGCAAGCGCCTTGGTGTCGGAGAACGGGTGCCAATGATGGGCGGCGTCGCTCGCCCGGATGGCTGCGGTGTCGTAGGTCTGGTTGGCGGCGATGGGTGGCGTCACGGATCGATCTCACATTTGAGAAGGGAAAGGGCTCAGACATTCAGCAAAAGATATTCACGTTCCCAGGCGCTGATCACTTGCTGATAGGCGCGGGATTCCTCCTCCTTCACCATGGTCAGCACATTGACGAAGCGTTGCCCCAAGATCTCCTTGAGCGGCTTCGAGCGGTTAAGCCGGAGCAGCGCGTCTTCCAAATGCCGGGGCAGGTTAGCGGCCAGATTATAGCCACTGCCTTCAATCGGCTTGGTCGGCTCCAGTTCCTCAACCACGCCGAGGTACCCGCAGGCAAGTGAAGCCGCGATCGCCAGATACGGATTGGCGTCAGCTCCGGCAACCCGGTTCTCGACCCGCCGACTGCTCGGCGACGAGATCGGCACCCGAAATCCGACCGTCCGATTGTCGACCCCCCAATGTGCGTTGATCGGTGCGTCGCTGTCCGGCACCAGACGGCGGTAGGAGTTCACGTAGGGCGCAAGCAGCGGCATGGCGGCAAACAGGTATTTCTGCAGCCCGCCGATATACTGCATGAAGAATTCCGAATTTCCTCCATCCTCGGACGCGAACAGATTCTTGCCGGTCTTGGCGTCGTAGATGCTTTGGTGAATATGCATGGACGAGCCTGGCTCGAACTGCATCGGCTTCGCCATGAAGGTGGCATAGACGTTGTGACCGAGGGCGGCCTGTCTCACCGTCCGCTTGAACAGGAACGCCTGATCCGCGATTTCCAGCGGCGCACCGTGATTAAAGTTGATCTCCATCTGCGCGGCGCCGGATTCATGGGTCAGGGTATCGACGTCGATATCCTGGGCCTCGCAATAATCGTAGACGTCTTCAAACAGGGGATCGAACTCGTTGACCGCGTCGATGCCATAGGCCTGACGGGCGGTCTCGGGACGACCGGAGCGGCCGATCGGCGGCTCCAGAGGGTAATCAGGATCCGGGTTGACCTTGACCAGAAAGAATTCCAACTCCGGCGCCACCACCGGCTTCCAGCCCTTATCCTCGTAGAGCTTCAGGACGTTTTTCAAGACGTTTCGGGCCGCCACATCGACCGGCTTGTCATTGAAATAGAAAGGATCGTTGATAACCTGCGCCGTCGGCTCCTTATACCAGGGCACCATGCGGATCGTCGCCGGGTCGGGGCGCAGGTAGACATCGCCTGCCCGCGGACTGAGATCGACCTCATCGATATATTCACCGGTCACCGTCTGCCCGAAGATCGCCTCCGGCAGCCGCAGACCCTGATGATCAAGCGCCTTCAGGAACTTACCTGCTGGCAGGATCTTGCCGCGCGGAATGCCGGACATGTCGGAAACCAGGCACTCGACTTCAGTGATCCGGTGCTCCTTGATCCAGGCTTCGAGGTCGACGGTCATGGAAAACTCGAAAAAGTGACGGTTCGATCATGGATACACCTCGCCCTGGCCTTGGGCAATCGTCACCACTCCCCCCAACCGGACACGCGTGCTATGAGCGGGGTGTCACAAATTTTTGTAGATCAGGTCATGACCAAGACTCCCCGCGCCCTACCTACCGATCCCGCTAAACTTGCCGAGATGTTTCTGGCCGAGCACCCGGATGTCGCACGTATCGACACCTTGCTGCCGGATCTGACCGGCGTGATGCGCGGCAAACGGATCGCACCGGATCAACTGGAGGGCCTGCTGGTCGACGGTGCCTCCTTCCCGGCGTCGGTCTTTGGAACCGATGCCACGGGAGACAGTGTGGCCGCGTCCGGACTGGTCTGGGAGTTGGGCGACGCGGACTATCCCTGTCGGGCCATTCCGGAAACCCTGATGCCCGTGCCCTGGATGAAGCGGCCTTCGGCGCAGGTTCTGCTCACCATGACGGAACAGGACGGCACCCCGTTCCATTCCGATCCGCGCGTGGTGCTTCAAAGGGTTGCCAAGCGCTACGCCGATTTGGGGCTGACGCCGGTGGTGGCGATGGAATTGGAGTTCTATCTGATCGATCGGGTTCGCGGTGTCGACGACCCGCCGCAACCGGCCGCCTCCCCCACCAGCGGTGCCCGTCAAGCCACGACCCAGGTCTACGGCCTGGATGAGTTGGATGATTTCGAGGATCTGCTGGACGATGTGGCGGAAGCTTGCCGGATCCAACGAATTCCCGCGATGACCGCTTCGGCCGAATATGCGCCCGGCCAGTACGAGATCAATCTCGACCATGTCGCCGACCCGGTGCAGGCCGCCGACCACGCGATCCTTCTAAAACGCGCCATCAAGGGCGTGTCGCGGGCGCACGGTTTCGATGCGACGTTCATGGCCAAGCCCTTCGCCGAGGAGACCGGCAATGGGTTGCACGTGCATGCCAGCATTCTGGATCGGGACGGCAAGAACATTTTCAGCCACGCCGAGGGCAAGCCCGAGGGCAGCCCCAAGCTGAAACACGCGATCGGCGGGCTGGCCAACACGATGGGCGATGTGATGGCGCTGTTGGGCCCGACCGCCAACTCCTACAAGCGCTTGCGGCCGGAAGCCTATGTCCCGCTGTCGGCCTGCTGGGGATACAACAACCGGACAACCGCGTTCCGCATTCCCTCAGGTTCCGCCAAGTCAACGCGGATCGAGCACCGGGTCGCGGGCGCGGATGGTAACCCGTATCTGGTCCTAGCCGCCGTTCTCGCTGGAATGCTGCACGGCATCCAGACGGAGGCGGAGGCACCACCGCCGATCACAGGTAACGCCTACCAGACCGAGACCCCGAGCGTGCCGAAGACCTGGGCTGCGGCCCTCGACACCTTTCACGACAGCGCCTTCATCGCCGATTGGTTCGGTACCGACTTCCAGCACATCTTCCACGCTGTAAAAGAGCAGGAGCGGCGGGATTTTGAACGCGAGGTCACCCCGCTTGAGTGGCGTTGGTATTTGAAGACCGTTTGAGAATTGGCGACGATGACGGATGCGCCCCTCACCTGGTATCACACGACCGCTCCCTCGATACCGGACAGATCCGCTATGTCCGGCACTCTGCGGACCAAGGTGTGCGTGGTCGGGGGCGGGCTGACCGGTGTTTCGACCGCGCTGCACTTGGCGGAGCGCGGGATTGATTGCGTTCTTCTGGAGAGCGAACGGATCGGACACGGAGCCTCCGGGCGCAATGGCGGACAGATCGTCCAGGGCTACAGCGCCGATATGTCCAAGGTGGAGAATACCGTTGGAGCCGAGGATGCGCGCGTCCTGTGGTCGATGATGCGCGAAGCGGTCGACGACATTCCAGAGCGCGTGAAACGCCACAAAATCGATTGTGATCTCCGCTGGGGCTATCTGCACGCGGCCTATTCCAAACGTCAAATGGACGGACTGCGGGGCACGGTCGAGACCTATACGAAATACGGCTATGACGGCTGCGAAATTGTCGGTAAGGCGGACCTGGGCAAAGTCCTCGGCTCCGACGCCTATGTCGGAGGAATGCTAGACCCAGACAGTGGCCAGATCCATCCGCTCGCCTATCTGCGCGGTCTGGCGGGCGCCGCCGAATTCCTGGGCGCACAGATATTTGAGCGGTCTCCCGCCGTCGAGATCACACGCGGAACAACCGTTTCCGTGCGCACCGTTACCGGCACGGTCGAGGCCGACTGGCTGGTGTTGGCTGGAAACGCATATCTAGGAAAGGTCTTCCCGTCGATCCGCCCCCGTTTGATGCCGGTCGCCTCTTTCGTAGCGGTGACCGAACCGCTGGACCGGGACCTGCTCCGGGCGTTGTTTCCGCAGGACGTGGCGGTGGCGGACTGCAACTTGGCGCTCGACTATTTCCGCACGACCTCGGATGGGCGGTTGCTGTTTGGCGCGGGCGCGAGCTATTCCGCAATCACGCCGCCGGGTCTGGCAAATTGGATGACGCGACGCATGACTAAGGTGTTTCCGGAATTGGAAGGTGTGGGCATCGATCATGTTTGGGGCGGGTTGATCGGAATCACCGCGAACCGGCTCCCGGACTTCGGGCGCGTTGCAGACAACATTCTGCACGCGCAGGGATTTTCAGGACAGGGGATGGCATTGACCGGACTGGCCGGGAAAGTTATGGCCGAGACCATCGACGGAAATGACAGCCGCTTCAAACTCATTGAGCAGATCCGCCACCTCCCGTTCCCGGGCGGCCCGTTCCGGACGCCCGCCTTGGTTGCCGCCATGGGGTTTGCCAAATTGCGCGATGCGATGGGATTTTAGAAATGTCACCGAACAGAATTGCAAGTCAGACGGAAATTTTGGATGCGTTCCGAGCGGTTCGCCCCCTGTCCACATCGACATTGGAGTCCTTGTGCCAGATGCACGTCACTTTGGCGTCGGAAGCGCAGAATTGGATGTCCTTGGGCTGGCGGCCTCGCGGTGGCGAGATCCGGAAATCGCTGCATGTTTTGAACCCCAACAACCTTCGAAACTTTGCAGGGCACACCTTCGGAGGCATCGGCTTCGAAGGGCCCTACGACTTTATGTTGGACGCCCAAATTCCAATGCCATTTGCCGAACCTGTGGAGTCTACAGATGAACGACTCCGCATGTACAAAATGTCG
>CALAHL010000297.1 GCA_937891725.1 uncultured Rhodospirillaceae bacterium
GCCGTCAATGTCTCAACACGATACGCTTACATTGCGTATTTTTTTGCCACGAACATCCCAGGGCTGGTCCGCCAGATGTCCGGGCGGCAGCGGATGTACTGATCCGGATAGACCGTCTCGACGCCGAGCCGTTGCGCCGCATGCCAGGCCCAGTGCGGATCGTCCATCACGCCGCGTGCGATTGCCACCATGTCGGCTTTGCCGGACGCGACGATCTCCTCGGCCTGTTCCGGCTCGGTGATCATACCGACTGCCATAACCGGGATGCCGGCCTCTTTCTTGATCTGTTCGGCGAACGGAACCTGATAGCCGGGGCCCACGGTGATCTTCTGACGCGGGTCCATACCGGCGGTGCTCACGTCGATGAAGTCGCAGCCCGCGTCCTTGAACGCCTTCGCGACCTCGACGCTTTCCTCGATCGTCAACCCGCCGTCGACCCAATCGGTCGCCGACAGCCGCAGCCCCATCACCTTGCCCTCGGGCCAGACCGCGCGGCAGGCATTGAAGACTTCCAGAGGGAACCGCATCCGGCCCTCGATCGAGCCGCCATAGCCGTCGTTCCGCTGGTTGGCGAGGGGCGAAAGAAACTGGTGAAGCAGGTAGCCGTGTGCGCCGTGCATCTCGACCACGTCAAAGCCAATCCGGGCTGAGCGCTCGGTCGCCTGCACGAACTGCGCCTTCACCATGGCGAGGCCATCCTCGTCCAACGGGCGCGGTGCCGGCCAGTCGCCGAAACCGACCGATGACGGTCCGACCGTCTCCCAACGCTCGGGATCGTCCGCATCCAGCGGTCCGCCGCCGTTCAATGGGATCTTATTCGATGCCTTCCGGCCGGCATGGGCAAGTTGGACGCCCATGATCGAGACGCCGTGCTGCTTGCAGAAATCGACCACCCGCTTGATCGTGCGTTCATTGTCGTCGGAATAGAGCCCCAGACAGCGCGGCGTGATCCGGCCTTCTGGTGCAACATGGGTCGCCTCGGTGATCACCAGCGCGCCCGCGCCCATCGCGAACTGACCGAGATGCATAAGGTGCCAGTCATTGGCGCTGCCGTCATCGGACATGTACTGGCACATGGGCGAGACCACAATGCGGTTGTGGAAGGTCACGTCGCGCAGGGTGAGGGGAGAGAACAGCTGGCTCATATCGTGTCAGGCCTTTCGGGATCGAGACGCTTCCGGTTGGAGGCGCGGCAGGGTATGCCAGTTTGAAGTGTCAGCGGAGACCGTAGCTATCCGGCGGGAAGAGGGAAAGTGCGATGACGGCAAGGGTGTCTATCGAGGAGATGAATCGGATCGCGCGCGAAGAGGTGCCGCTGGTGGGCAATATGGGGATCGAGTTTGTAACTATCGATGACGGATTCGCCGTCGCCCGGCTGCCGTTTCGGGACGATCTGCTGAGACCGGGCGGCACGATCACCGGTCCGGCGATGATGGGGGTGGCCGATGTGGTGCTTTACGCCTGCGTGCTGTCGCGGATCGGAATCGTGAAACTGGCGGTCACAACCAGTCTGAACGTCAACTTCCTCCGACGCCCGCAACCGGGTGACCTGCTCGCCGAGGGTCGGCTGATCAAGTGCGGCAAGCGGTTGGCCTATGGTGAGGTGACCCTGGCTGCGGCCGACGCCCCCGACGATCCGGTTTGTCATGTGACCGGGACCTATTCGATTCCGCCCGATCGCTGAGCCCTAGATGGCCTTCCTGATCGCGTCCAGGTCCTTGAGGAGGTCGGCAGGCAAGTCTGCCCCGCGTCCGGCAACGCCCTTGTTCAAATTGCTGCGCACCCGGTCGCCCGAGACCTGCTCGACAGCGGCGCGGCAACTCACCAGATCGAACTCGAACCCGTTGCGGGCCAAGATGTCCTGCACGAACACCTCCGGCTTGGCGACCAGATCGGCATAGTCGATCCAGAGTCCGTCCAGCACCTTGTTGCGCAGATTGCCCGACCAATGGGCCTCGTACCGGATCAGCCAACCAGCCCAACTGTAGGCCGTCGCCTTCAAGCCGATCTCGCGCGCCACGCTGTCCAGCTTGTCGTCGGTCTTGTAGCCGCTTGCTCTCGCATGATCGTAGAGCGAGACCAGGGAGTCCGCGAGATTTCGGTGCAGGATTGCCGGTACCGTGCCCTTGACCTTGAGCCACCCGATCAGCGGAACGGTTGGGCGCGAATGGAGGTGGATGATCGCATTCTGGTCCCTGATCCGGCGCGCTACTCCATAGCTGAAGGCGTAGTCATAGATATGCGGATCGGAATATTTTGTGACGGGAAACCCGGTCAGCACGGACAGAATATTTGCCAGAAACGTCGACGCGGATTTCGGCTGGGCGATCACCACGATGTGCCGACCCGACCCGGTTTCGCCCTGAAGGCTTTGAACCGCGACGGATACGGCCTCGTTGAGGCTTGGCTTGCGTTGTTCTGACGAC
>CALAHL010000298.1 GCA_937891725.1 uncultured Rhodospirillaceae bacterium
TGGACGACCTGATGGTCACCAATGCCGGCGATCATCTGTTCGTGGTGGTGAACGCTGCGTGCAAGACCTCGGACCTGGCGCACATGAAAACCGTCCTGGGCGATCAGATGACCGAGTTGTCGGAGCGTGCGCTGTTGGCACTGCAAGGCCCGTCGGCGGAGGCTGTCCTGTCGGCACTCGCTCCAGAGGCGGCGGAGCTGACCTTCATGCGCGGTGCCGCCATGACCATCAACGGCGCCGATTGCTTCGTCACCCGTTCCGGCTATACCGGCGAGGACGGCTACGAGATTTCCGTTCCCAGCGAGGCCGCCGAAGCCCTCGCCCGCGCGTTGCTGGCCCACCCAGATGTCGAGGCGATCGGACTGGGCGCTCGGGACTCTCTGCGGCTGGAAGCCGGGCTGTGTCTCTACGGCCATGACATCGACACCGACACGACCCCGATCGAAGGCGCGCTGGAATGGGCGATTTCCAAGCGCCGCAAGGCGGAGGGCGGCTTTCCCGGCGCCGATATCATTCTCAGCCAGCTTGCGACCGGTGCATCCCGCCGGCGCGTCGGCATCCGACCCGAAGGCCGTGCGCCCGCCCGTGAAGGCACCGACATCGCGGATGCAAACGGAACCATCATCGGCCACGTCACTTCCGGCGGCTTCGGGCCGACCGTCGAAGGACCGATCGCCATGGGGTATGTCGCGACAGATCACGCAGCAGTGGGAACCGAGGTTACCCTGATGATCCGAGGCAAGCCCAATCCGGCGACGGTCGCGTCCCTGCCGTTCGTCACCCAAAGCTACAAGCGCTGAAACCGATCCTTCTCCAAACACCGCCAAGACATTGATGGAGCATCTGCGATGAGTGTCACGAAATACACCGAAGACCACGAGTGGATCCGCGTTGAAGATGGTATCGGCACGGTCGGCATCACCAACCATGCCCAGGAACAGTTGGGCGATATCGTGTTCGTCGAGGTGCCCGATGTGGGCCGCGCGCTAACCAAGGGCGACGACGCGGCGGTGGTTGAGAGCGTCAAGGCGGCGAGCGAGGTCTACGCGCCGGTTTCCGGCGAGGTCACCGAGGCCAACGCGGCTCTCGCCGACGCGCCGCAGACCGTGAATGAGGACCCGACCGGGGCAGGCTGGCTTTACAAGATCAAGCTGTCGGACCCGTCGCAACTCGACGACCTGATGGACGAGGGCGCCTACAAGGCCCATGCGGGCGACTGATCCCGCACCCGCTTGAGTTCAGACCAGACGTTTCAATCGGCTTTCGCATTCCGGAGATTTCCATGAGCGCATCCACCCGCCCCACCTTCGCCGAGTTGACCGCATCGGAGTCCTTTGTCGGCCGGCATATCGGACCCAGCGCCCAGGAAGAGGCTGACATGCTCGGGGTCCTCGGATATGCGAGCCTTGATGCGCTGACAGATGCCGCGGTTCCCTCCGACATTCGCCTCGCCGAGGCTCTCGCCTTGGATGCACCGGTTGACGAAGCTCAGGTTTTGGCGGAACTGCGGGACATAGCGGCGGAGAACAAGGTCGCCACCTCGATGATCGGGCAAGGCTATTACGGCACCGTGACCCCACCGGTGATCCAGCGGAACGTGCTTGAAAACCCGTCCTGGTACACTGCCTATACCCCCTATCAGGCCGAAATCAGCCAGGGCCGGCTGGAAGCCCTGGTCAATTTCCAGACCATGGTCTGCGACCTGACCGGACTTGAGATCGCCAATGCCTCTCTTTTGGACGAGGCGACGGCGGCAGCCGAGGCGATGGCCTTCGCCCGCAAGATCTCGAAGAACAAGGGCGATGTGTTCTTCGTGTCCGACAAGGTCTTCCCGCAAACCCTTGCTGTGTTGCGGACCCGGTCGGCACCGATCGGTGTGGAGATCGTGGTCGGCGACGAGCGCGACGGGGTTCCGGACACCGCGTTCGGGATGCTGCTGCAATACCCGGCGGAGCGGGGGGCCGTGCTCGACTACCGCGACGTGGCACAGGCCGCGAAAGCCAACAACACCATGGTGGTTGTGGCGGCCGATCTTCTGGCCCTCGCCCTGCTGACCCCGCCGGGTGAGTGGGGGGCGGACGTGGCCGTGGGGACCACCCAACGGTTCGGCGTTCCGATGGGCTTCGGTGGCCCGCACGCCGCCTATTTCGCAACCCTCGATGCGCATAAGCGCAACCTGCCCGGCCGTCTGGCCGGGGTTTCCGTAGACGCCACCGGACGCGCCGCCTATCGGCTGACCCTGCAGACCCGCGAGCAACACATCCGCCGGGAGAAGGCGACCTCCAATATCTGCACCGCCCAGGTTCTGCTGGCCGTCATGGCGTCAATGTATGCGGTCTATCACGGCGCCGAGGGGCTGACCCGGATCGCGCGGCGCACCCATCGTCTGGCCGCCGTGTTCGCCGAGGGCGTGAAGCGCTTCAACTATCGGGTCGACGGCGCGCATATCTTCGACACGGTCACGGTCCTGTCCGACCATTGGGCCGGGTCGATATGGGAGGCAGCCCGGGTCGAAGGCATCAACCTGCGCTGGCTGGACTCCGATGCGGTCGGTGTTTCCTTCGACGAGACCAGCACGCGCCGGACGGTCGAAACCTTGTGGAGCTGCCTCCGGCAAGGGTCGGATGCCGAGTTCACCTTCGATGAGATCGAGGCGTCGATTGACGACGGATTCCCCGGAACGCTGACCCGGCAAAGCCCGTTCCTGACCCACCCGACCTTTGAGAAGTTTCGGTCGGAGACCGAGATGCTGCGCTATCTGCGGCGGCTCTCGGACAAGGACATCGCGCTGGACCGCTCGATGATCCCGCTCGGCTCCTGCACCATGAAGCTGAACGCGACGGCCGAGATGATGGCGGTGACCTGGCCGGAATTCGCGAACATCCACCCGTTCGCTCCGGAAGATCAGACTGCCGGTTATCACCGGATGATCACCGATCTTGAACGGATGCTGGCTGCCGCCACCGGATATGCGGGCGTCTCGTTGCAGCCGAATTCGGGCGCCCAGGGCGAGTACGCAGGCCTGCTGGTCATCCGCGCCTACCACCAGTCGCGCGGCGACTCCCACCGGGACGTGTGTCTGATCCCCTCCTCCGCCCACGGCACCAATCCGGCCTCCGCTGCGATGGCCGGCATGCGGGTGGTGGTTGTCGCCTGCGACGCGCACGGCAATGTCGACGTCGACGACCTGAAGGCCAAGGCCGAGCAGCATTCCGACAAACTGGCCGCCCTGATGATCACCTACCCCTCGACCCACGGCGTGTTCGAGCGCCGGGTGCGCGAGATCTGCCAGATCGTCCATGACCATGGCGGTCAGGTCTATACCGATGGTGCCAATCTGAATGCGCTGGTCGGCCTGTGCAGCCCGTGCGCCTTCGGCTCGGACGTCAGCCACATGAACCTGCACAAGACCTTCTGCATTCCCCATGGCGGCGGCGGTCCAGGCGTCGGTCCGATCGGCGTTGCCGCCCATCTGGTGCCCTTCCTGCCGCGTCACGGCGACGATCTGGATGAAGACGACGGCAACGGTGGGAGCGATCGGGCAGGCACCGCGATCGGTGCGGTCTCGGCCGCTCCCTTTGGAAGCGCCGGCATTCTGCCGATCAGCTGGGCCTACATTCGGATGATGGGCGCGAGCGGCCTGAAGAAGGCCAGCCAGACCGCGATCCTGAATGCCAACTATCTGGCCTATCGGCTGCGCGACCATTACCCGGTGCTTTATACCGGGCCGAACGGTCTGGTGGCGCACGAGTGCATCATCGACACCCGGCCGCTGAAGGAAACCACCGACGTCAGCGTCGACGATATCGCCAAGCGTTTGATGGATTTCGGATTCCACGCGCCGACCATGAGCTGGCCGGTCGCGGGCACTCTGATGATTGAGCCGACCGAGAGCGAGAGCAAGGAAGAGCTGGACCGGTTCGCCGATGCGATGATCACAATCCGGGATGAGATCCGCGCGATCGAGCGTGGCGAGTTGAACGTCGAAAGCTCCGCATTGCGCCACGCTCCGCACACGGCACACGACCTGATGGCGGAGGACTGGAACCGGCCCTATACCCGACGTCAGGCGGCGTTTCCGATGGCGGGCATGGACGCGTCGGCGAAGTACTGGCCACCGGTCGGCCGGGTCGACAATGTGCACGGCGACCGTCACGTGGTCTGCACCTGTCCGCCGATCGAGGCCTATCAGGAAGCGGCGGAATAGAGTTGTTCTGATTTGTCGGGCGAAAGCCGACAGTACGCCGCCGCCCGACTAATCGTCCGGGACCATGTCTCCGGGTGCCCGCGCAACAGGCTCAGGGCGCCTGGGTCGACGATCAAGGATATCCCG
>CALAHL010000299.1 GCA_937891725.1 uncultured Rhodospirillaceae bacterium
TGTGGCCTGTTTCATCTACACCTCGGGCACCGGCGGGCGCCCGAAGGGCGTCATGCTGACCCATCGCTCGTTGCTCGCGAACTGTGACGGCGCGCACGGTCTGCTGGAGAGCTACGGGCTGGGCGACGAGATTTTCCTGTCGCTGCTGCCCCTGTCGCATTCCTACGAGCATACCTGCGGGCTGTTCTTCCCGATCTCGATCGGCGCGCAGATCTATTATTGCGAAGGCCCGGACCAGTTGGCGGCGAACCTTACCGAAGTCCGCCCGACCATCATGACCGCCGTCCCCCGGCTCTACGAGGTGCTGCACGACCGGATTCTGCGTGGGGTCGACCGGCAGGGCGGCAAGAAGGCCGAGCTGTTCCGCGAGGCGGTCCGGCTCGGGATCAAGAAATACGAGGATCCGCGCAGCCTGACCCTTTTCGAGCGCCTGAAGGACATGCTGCTCACCCTGTTGGTTCGAAAGAAAGTCGGCGAACGGTTCGGCGGACGGCTGAAGGCGTTCGTCTCCGGCGGGGCCGCGCTGAACCCCGATATCGGGAAGTTCTTTCTCGCCCTGAATGTCGACCTGCTGCAGGGCTACGGCCAGACCGAAGCCTCCCCCGTGGTCTCGGCCAATCTGCCCTCCAAGATCAAGATCCACACGGTCGGCCCGGCCCTGCGCGGCGTACAGGTCAGGATCGCCGAGGACGGCGAGATCCTGATCGCCGGCGACCTGCTGATGAAGGGCTATTGGAAAGACCCGGACACCACCGCCGCCACGATCATCGACGGCTGGCTGCACACTGGAGACATCGGGCTGATCGACCAGGACGGCTATATCGAGATCACCGACCGGAAGAAGGACATCATCGTCAATTCCGGCGGCGACAACATCTCGCCCGCCCGGCTCGAGGGCAAGCTCACCATTCAGAGCGCCATTCATCAGGCAATGGTCTACGGCGACAAGCGCCCCTATCTGGTGGCGGTGATCGTGCCGGACCAGGGCTTCATCGACGACTGGGCCAGCGCCAACGGCAAGACCGCAAACCTGGAAGTGCTGTGCCAGGATGACGGCTTCCGCAAGGCGATGGCTTCGGTGCTGGAGCCGGTGAACAAGGACCTCGCCCAGATCGAGAAGATCCGCCGTTTCACCATCGCCAGCGCCCCGTTCACCACCGAGAACGGGATGATGACCCCGACCCTGAAGATCCGCCGCCACAAGATCCGGGAAGCCTATTGGGAGGCGCTGGACGCGCTGTACGGGAAAGGCTGATCGCCTCCGTTCAGTCCCGCTCGACCCGACAGTGATAGCAGTTGTTCTGAGCCGAGCGGACATGGACGTATCGGATAGTGTCCATATCCAGGAGTTCGCTTGCCCGGGCGCCGATGCGGCCGGTCTCGACCACGCCGCCGGTCCCGTAGACGATCCGATTGTCGGCTCCGTATCCGCGCACGATATAGTGCGTAGAGGCCAGGAACGCCGGCAGAGACGACCCGCCTCCGCGTGGGCATTCCTCGGCGTGAACGAAGATCGGGCCGGTCTCCGCATAGGGCTGTAGGTCCGGAAACGGGCGATGGGCAAGCACCAGATAAGGTGCCCCCGCCTCGATCATTTCCATGCAATGACGACAGGGGGTTCCCGTGCCGTCCGATATTTTCCGCTCCGCCGGCTGTCCGTTGGCATCCGGCTGGCCACGACGCCAGCCGTCCACCAGTTCGGTCTCGAGGGCTTGGAAGACGATTCCGGTATCCTGGCTCATGTCGCACTCTCCGGTTGGTTGGGACCGGGAGCGTGCGATGAGCCGGGACCGCCCGCTATCCGAGGCTTGCGGTCACGGTCGGATCCGCCTTTCGGAATCAGCCCTTTGGCGCGCGGGGGTCGATCGGAAGGCCCGCCGCCCAGCCCACCAGATCCTCATACTTGGCGGCGGCGGCCAGAACCTGGGCCTCGCCTCGGGGTGGGCCGGCGATCTGCAGGCCGACCGGCAGACCGGACTTGGTCAGCCCGGCCGGCACCGAGATGGCGGGAACGCTGGCGCAGGTGAAGGCATAGGCGACCGTGCACCACTCGATATAGTTCGAGAAGGTGTGGCCCTGGCAGCTCTCGACGAAGCGTTGCTCGATCGGATAGGGCGGCACGATGGTGGCGGGGCAGAGCACCAGGTCGTAGCTGCGGAAGAACCGCTCCACCCGATGATAGAGCCGACCACGTGCCAGCTCGGCCTCCATGATCTCGGCGGTGGTCAGATCGAGGCCCTTCTGGATGTTCCAGATCACCTCCGGCTTCAGCATGTCCTTGTGGGTGTCCAGCAGGCCCTTCTTGGTGGCGGCGAAGGCCAGCGCGCGCATGGTCTGGAAAATCTCCTGCACGTCGGAGAAGTCCGGCGAGGCTTCCTCGACGATGCAGCCCATATCCTCGAACCGTTTGGCGGCGGCGGTGACCAGCTCGGCCACTTCCGGATCGACCGGGGTGATGCCGCCCAGATCCAGGCTGAAGGCGACCTTCTTCGGTGCCGGCAGGCTGTCGGTCGCATTCACGAACGAGATCGCCGGTTTGGCGAGCGAGATCGGATCGACCGGGTACTGGCCCGACATGGCGTCCAGCATCAGGGCCACATCGCGGACCGTGCGCCCCATCGGGCCTTCGGTCGACATGTTGGCGAACGGCAGGGCACCCGGCCCCTTGGCGACCCGCCCCGGGCTCGGCCGGAAACCGACAATGCCGCAGAAGCTGGCCGGGTTGCGCAGACTGCCGCCCAGATCCGAGCCCGATGCCAACCACGCCGTGCCGGTCGCCAGCGCCACCGCCGAGCCGCCGGAGGAACCGGCGCAGCTTTTCGAGGTGTCCCAGGGGTTCAGGGTGGGGCCGAACACCTCGTTGAAGGTGTTGGCGCCGGCGCCGAATTCCGGGGTGTTCGATTTCGCGTAGATCACCCCGCCCGCGTCTTCGAGATTGGTCACCGTCAGATCGGAGGCGTCGGGAATCAGGTCCGCATAGATCGGCGAGCCTTGGGTCGAGCGCACGCCCTTCACGTTCAGCAGATCCTTGATCGCCACAGGCAGGCCCGCCAGCAGGCCGCGCTCCGCCACCGGCTTCGCCATCAGCGCTTTCGCGGCCTCCCGAGCCCGCTCGAAACACAGGGTCGGCAGCGCGTTGACCGCAGGCTCGACCTCCGGAATACGGGCTTCCAGGGCGTCCAGACAGTCG
>CALAHL010000300.1 GCA_937891725.1 uncultured Rhodospirillaceae bacterium
CGACGGCTTCGAAACCCGACCGCAGGTCCATGACACCCCGCTGACCGAGAATGCGGTCTTGGGATTCGAATACGGCTACACCTTGGGCCGGAGGGATGCCCTGACGATCTGGGAGGCGCAGTTCGGCGATTTTCTGAACGTCTGCCAATCGATGTTCGATCAGTTCATCATGTGCGGCGAGGATCGATGGCTGTTCGAGAGCAATCTGGTGATGCTGCTGCCGCACGGCCTGGACGGCGGTGGCCCGGACCATGCAACCGCCCATCCGGAGCGGCTGCTGGCGGCTTGCGCGAAAGGCAATATCCAGGTGGTGAACCTGTCGACACCCGCGAACCTGTTCCACGCGCTGCGGCGGCAGGTTCTGGCCCAATGGCGTAAGCCGCTGGTCGTGCTGGCGCCGAAAGCCCTGCTCAGGCATCCCGGTGCAAAATCCAAGCTGTCCGATCTGTCCGGCAGCTTCCAACCGGTGATCGCCACCCATCGCAAAGCCAAGCGGGTGATCCTGTCCACCGGCAAGCTGGCGGTCCTGTTGGAACAGGCCGAACCCGACGCCGCGCTGATCCGGCTCGAACAGCTTTATCCGCTGCCGGAGCAGGCACTGCGCGACGCCCTCGCCCCATATCCCGAGGCGGAACTGGTCTGGGCGCAGGAGGAGCCGGAGAACATGGGCTATTTCCAATGGCTCGACCGCAAGCTGGAGGCGATCACCGGTCGCCCCTGGCGTCTGGTGACCCGCCCCGCCTCACCTGCCGCCTCTTCCGGTCCCAAAAAATGGGACGATCGGGCGCTCAAGGCAGTCATCAGCGAGGCGATCGGCGCATAACCCGGACATCAGAAGGTGATCAGCTTTCCGGGGTTCATGATGCCCTTGGGATCGAGCGCGCGTTTGAGGGTGCGCATCAATTCGATTTCGACAGGCGACTTGTAATGCAGGTTCTCGTCCAGACGGAGACGGCCGATTCCGTGCTCGGCACTGATTGATCCGCCGAGCTCGATCACCAGGTCGTGCACGATCCGGTTCACCGCCACGCGCTCGTCATAGAAGTTCCCATTCCACGCTTCAGGCCCGGCGGGATTGTAGTGCAGGTTGCCGTCGCCGACATGACCGAACGCGCAGGGCCGCATCCCCGGATAGGCCTCGGTGATCGCGGCATCGGCCCGCTCGAGAAATTCTGCGATCCGAGAGACCGGGACCGAGACATCGTGCTTGATGCTGACGCCAGCCTGCTTCTGCCCCTCGGCCAGATCCTCACGCATCTTCCAGAAGCCCGCACTTTGCGCGCCTGAGGTCGCGATGACCGCATCCTCCACCAGCCCCAGTTCCATCGCCTCGCCCAAGGCCTCGGTAAAGGGCTCGGACAGACTGTCCGGCGCGCCCTGCCCGGTCACCTCGGCCAGCACGTACCACGGGTGCGGGCTCTCCAGCGGGTCCTCGTGGCCCGGAACGCCCGCCAGCAGAAAATCGATGATCGAGCGCTGCATCAGCTCGAAGCCCGAAACCTGATCCCCCAACCGCGACTTCATGTGTCCCAGCAGCTTCACCGCATACTGTGGCGACGGCACCGCCGTCCAGGCCGTCTCGGTCGCGGTCGGCTTCGGGAACAGGCGCAGCACGGCACCCGTGATGATCCCCAGCGTGCCCTCACCTCCGCTGAACAGATGCTTCATGTCGTAACCGGTATTGTCCTTGCGCAGCCCCCGCAGCC
>CALAHL010000301.1 GCA_937891725.1 uncultured Rhodospirillaceae bacterium
CTGAGATTACACCGAACGAGCCGGTGAAATTACACCACGTCCGTGGACGCTACCCAAATTTTCGAAATCCATGTCCAACGTGAAGGACGCTGGACGATCGATCGGACGGCCGAAGGACAGGACGATGCTGAGTCGCAGGCCCGCACCCTTTTGCGGGGCAAAGGTATCACGGCAGTCAAGGTGGTCCGGGAGGTTGTCAACGGCGCCATGTCCCGCGAAACCGTCGTCTTCGAGCAGACCAGCCAGTCGGGAAGTGCCGGACGTATCGCGGTCGGGGAAATCGAAGAGGCGCCGGACTGCCAGACTCCAGAGGATCTGTTCGCACTGCAGGGCCGGTCTACGATCAACCGGCTGTTCCGGGCCTATCTCGACAAGACCGGTATCACCGCTACCGAAGCGATGCATGACTTTCGGGAGCTGAAGCGGGCGATTGACGCCGACACGCTGATGGTTTCGGCGATCGGTAAGGTCGCCACCCTGCAGGCGAAAGGCCGGGAAGACCTGACGGTCAACCAGCGGCGGGATGAATTGTTCGGGTTTGTCGATCAGGTTCTCGCGCGGGCGAAGGAGGCTTCGGACATGAAGCTCCCCAGCATCAAGAAGGCGGGATTCGAGCCGACTGTGGTCGAACTGCTGGACAGCCGAGGCGAAAACGGCAGTTATCTGGCGCGCGTATGTATGACTCGGGAGCTGGTTCAGGAACGTAATTTTTTCGGCAAGATGTTGCAGACCATCGACTGGATCGAGCCGACGGGCGATACGCGAGCCCTCGCCCTGTCGGACGGATTTCTCGCCGACACGGCGGCAAACCCGACGGTGATCCAAGATCTTATGGGGCTACAGCCGGATCTGATTTCGGCCTTGGGATCGATCGTCGAGCTCTCGCTGGGGGCTTATCAGGCGGAAGACGGTGGCAACGACCCCCAATCGCCCGCCGCCGTCGCCGGGCGCCTGAACACGCTCATGGCGGAGGGCGGATTTCCCGATACCCGCCATGTTCTGATCGATCGTGTCTGCCGTGGGCTGGACAGCAAGAGCCCGTTGATCAAGGGAGATCCGGACAAGCAGGTCGAGGCCTTTCGGGGATTTGTGACGAAGGTGATCGACTCCTCGGATGACCTGGTCGGCGGCGGGGCGATGGCCCAGGCGTTGACCACCCGGCAGTCGCGGATCATCAACAAAGGCGGGTTGGCCGGGCTGAAGGAAGCGACTGGCCGAATGCTGCCGATGTTCAGCGAGCCGGTTCAGAAAGCGAGTTATCTGTTGTCCCTGAAGGACAGCCGTATCGGGCAGGATCTGTCCGACTAGATCAGCATGCAGCTGGAGGGGTTGTTCATCCGTCCCGACCAG
This sequence comes from uncultured Rhodospirillaceae bacterium, assembly GCA_937891725.1. Classification (GTDB taxonomy): domain Bacteria; phylum Pseudomonadota; class Alphaproteobacteria; order Thalassobaculales; family Thalassobaculaceae; genus JANSYC01. The sequence continues at coordinate 1,351 of CALAHL010000301.1, forward strand.
ATCCGACAGATCGTTCGGGATGACCGGCCACCCAACAAGAAAATGCAGGCGATAACTGCAGTGTTCAATAAGGTGGGCGCGGCTGAATTGGCCGAGATGGCCAAGCGGCGCATCCTGACGAGCCTGGACGAGATCCTGGCGAGCTATATCGTCGAGGATCGGATCCTGGAGCGGATCGATGATCCCAGCCGTCCGCTGCATCTCCGCGCGTTCATGCTGCTGTCCATGTGCACGCCGGAGGTGCTCCCGGAGGGCAAGGCCTCGACGCTGGCCCGTAAGATCATCGTCAAACACCTGCGCCGGCCGAATTTCGAGGTCGAGATGGTCAAGGAAGTGCCGGATGACGAGAAGGACGAGGTGCTGCGCCGGTTCCATGTCCAGCTGCACCGTTGCGGCTTCATGGGGCCTTAAGCCGGACAGTTTCCGGACAGACTCCGGCTGTCTGGAGCGAAGTTACTGGTCAAAAGGGTTATTGCGCAGCCAGTCCTGCAGTTGCCGCTCGCCGATTTGACAGTCGTAACCGGACACCCGCCTGACCGGCGACGTGGCCGCGGGCGGGACCATACGGGCGATTTCCAGCACCAGTTTGCGCCGGATCGCGCGCTCGAAATCCGCCAGTCCCTCGGCGACCAGAACGAAAGCGCCGGGCCCGGCGATCACGCATTCCTCATAGTAGATATCCAGATCTTCCAGCACCGGATAACCGAGCGGGCCCGGTCCGTCGTTCAGGATCGCCAGCCCGTTGATCCCGATTCCAGCCATGATCGCGTCCTGGCGGGCCAACAGGACCGGGTCGCCGTTGTTGTTCGGTCCGTCGCCGGAGATGTCGATCACCTGTCTGGTGCCATCGAACCCATTGTCCTCGAACATCGGCATCGCATATCGGATGACACCGGAGATCGAGGTGCGTCGGCCGCCGATGAAATCCGCGGCGGCGATCTTCTGCGCAAAGATCCGCGCGCTGGCCTCGCCGTCCACCAGATGCCAGCCGGCCACCACTCGGTTCTGTTCGGCACCCAGCCAGGTGATCCCCGCCCATTCAACGTAGCTCAGCGCGACCCGTCCGTGCGGCCCGCCGGTGATGGCTGCGATCACCTCGGGGCTGGTCAAGGCTGCCAGGTAACCTTGGCGCTGCAGGACCGCTTCCCCCGGATCGATCGAGCCGGAGACATCGACCGCCAGGACCAATTCCAGATCAACGGCGAGATCGGCCGCAGGCACAGGGCTCGAGACCGAAAAGGCCACAATGCCGAAGGCCAGCAGGCTTAGAGCGCGAAATCTCATGCGCTCATGAGACGATGGACCGGATCACCTGTCCAGTGGGGCCGGCCTTAAAGGGCTTCGGCCTTATCCGGTCGCTGCGCAGCGGGCTGTCAGTTCGATCCGGCCGTAGCCCTCGCCGCCGCCGGACACCGTGCTGGCCGGCACCGTCACGCCGCCGATGCTGAAGCGTTGGCCACCGTCGCCGAACAGGGTGCGTCCGGTCGCCATGTCTGTGACGTTGACCATCGGGTCGGCATCGCTCAACGGCCCCGCTATGATACCGGTTGAATTCGGCGGGATCTCCCGGACATAGGTGCGCGAAGTGTTGCTGTCATAGGGGCGGCCGATGGCGCCGGCCCGGACCGCATTGCCGCATTCATTACGGACCGACAGCCAATAGATCGGACGCGGGATCAGGTCTCGCGCGATCGGGCCTCCTGGGGCGGGTTCGTCACTCGCGATCCAACCGGCGATGCGGTCTCGGATCTCCGGGGTCATCCGGGCAAAAAAAGCATCCCCGTCGCGCGGCGCGATGAAGGAGGTCACGCCGACGATCTCGACCCGATTGGCCTCCGCGTCCCAGATCAAAACCGGCCCGCCGGAGGCCCCCTGAGCCAAGTCACAGAGATCGCTCGACTGTAGCATCAGCCCGTCCGGAGTGTCGCTGACCACACAGTTGCGATCGACCAGACGTTCCACGGGCATTTGATTCGGAGTTTCGTCTTCGGCAAACGGATACCCGATGAGGCGGACTTCGGTATCGACGATGGGCGCATTCGGCGCATCGAACGCGAGATAGCCGTTTGTCGCGACGGTGATCGGTTCTCCGCGCGGCGACGCTTGCAGCCGGACGACCGCCACATCGGGGGAGTGCCCCAAATCTTTCCAGGCCGGGTCCCAAATCGCGCGGTCGGCAACTGCGGCCCGTGCCTGATCACCGACCGACCCCGAATAGCCGGGCAGGAAATAGGCCGCCATCGCCGTGTCACCACTCTTTTGGTCTTCCAGGCAATGTGCGGCCGTCAGCACGTGGAGCGGGTCGACCAGCGTCGCGGTGCAGCCTCGGGCGTTCCCGCCTCTGTAGGTCAGAATCAGCCGGCCGACTTTCCGGCGGACTTCATCCAGGCCCGGGGCTAGCGCCATACTGGTGGGGGCGTCCTCGCGTTCCCGATCAATCCGTCCGATGGTCTCCATCACCGATTTACGGCGCTCCTCGTAAACCGCTTTGGCTTTCCGGACCGCCTCATCGCCGTCGGTCGCCTGCAAGCGTCTGAGGGCGTCCCTATCCCGGCCGAACAGGTATTGCGGCATGCCGCCCCACTCATCCGCCAGGTGAAGCCATGCATAAGCTTCGATCAGGCTGAGCCGGTCGCCCTGCCGCAAATATTGCTCGCCGACTTCGACCATAGCGTCGACCGAGCCGTTGCGGGCGCGCCGCTCCAGATCCTGGTCGGGCGCCGCGCGCACGTCTGCTGCCGACATGCCCACAGACACAACGGTCAACATCACGCAAGCAAATGTGCGGAAAGACATCATGGAGTTCAGTCTGCTCCCAAGACATTCTGTCGGATGGGTAGACATATGCGCGACCTTTGATAGGTCGTAGTCCATACATTCTCTATGTGAGTTTAAATGATATGGGGCGAAACCACCGCTGCGCCATCACAGATTTTTGACAATTTATTGCAATTGCGAAAAGTCATGCGGATTCAGCGCGGTATTCCGCCTCGATTGGCTGGCGTCCCCGAATCATATCCGACGCTTTCTCGGCGATCATGATCACGGATGCGTTAAGGTTGGCTGAAAGCATCACCGGCATGACCGATGCATCGATCACCCGCAGATTCTCCATGCCGTGGACCCGCAGATTGTCGTCGACGACGGCGCTCGGATCGGTAGCCGGGCCCATCTTGCAGGAGCCCATCGGGTGGAAGGTGGTGGTTCCCCGTTCCCGGGCGGCTTCCAGCAGATCCTCGTCGCTGACACAGTCCGATCCGGGATATTCCTCAAGATCGTAGTAGGGCTTCAGCGGCTCGCTCGCCAACAGGCGCCGCGCCAGCTTCATGCCGGCGATCAGAACCCGCCGGTCGCTCTCTTCCGCCAGATAGTTCGGCTGAATCAAAGGGGCATCGAACGGATCGGAGGTCTCGGCCCGCACATGACCCTTGCTCTCCGGGCGTTGCTGCCAGGATGCGACGGTCATGCCGGGGAAATCGTCCAATTGAGACTGCACACCCTGCTTGTAGCTTCCGGGTGTAAACGTCAGTTGCAGATCGCTGTTCGCCACGCCAGGCTCCGAACGCCAGAAGCAATAGACCAGCGTGGGACTCAGCGCGAGAATGCCCTTGCGGGTGAAGACGTATTTCATCACCTCACGGGCGAGGCCCAGACCTCTGACCTTTTCGTTGATGGTATCGATATTCTTCACGCGGGCGACGAACCGCGGGGCGTAATGGTCCCGCAGGTTCTGGCCGACGCCCTTCAGCGCGTGCTGCACCGGCACCCCGATCTTGCCGAGATGGTCCGGATCGCCGACGCCCGAGATCTGCAGGAGCTGCGGCGAGTTGTAGGTCCCGCCGCACAGGATCACTTCGCGGGTGGCCCGCACCTCTTCGGGGGCCCCTAACCGCCCACCTTTGTTGTAGCGGACGCCGACGGCCCGTTTGCCTTCAAGGATCAGGCCGGTGGCGTGGGCGTCGGTTCGGACGGTCAGGTTCGACCGCTTCATGGCCGGATGCAGATAGGCGCGGGCCGCACTCATCCGACGGCCGTCGGAGATCGTCCTCTGGGCATAGGCAACACCCTCTTGGATGCGGCCGTTGTAATCCGGATTGCGTGGGATCCCGATGCTCTCGGCGCCTTTGATGAACGCATCGCAAAGCGGGTGACGCCAGTCGATATCGGTCACGGTCAGTGGCCCGTCGCGGCCGTGGTAGCCGTCCTTGTCCTCACCGACCCGGCCTTCGGCCCGCTTGAAATAGGGCAGTACATCCGCATAGCCCCAGCCCCGGTTTCCCATCTGAGCCCAGGTGTCGAAATCCATGCTTTGGCCGCGATTGTAGATATGGCCGTTGATCGAACTCGACCCGCCGAGCGTCTTGCCGCGCGGGGCCGATATCGACCGTCCGCCGGTCCAATGAGACGGCTCCATCTTGTAGAGCCAATTCACCCGCGGGTCGGTCATGGTCTTCATGAAACCGGCGGGGATATGGATGAACGGATGCCAGTCGCTGGGCCCAGCCTCCAACACGCAAACCGATACGGTCCCGTCTTCAGACAACCGGTTGGCCAACACCGATCCCGCCGAACCCGCACCCACGATCACATAGTCGAAGCTGTCCATATCATCCGTCTTTTTGATTGGTTGTCGGAGCGTTCCTTCGTTGTCTAGCTTATGGGTTTCCGGTACGGCTTGACCAGAGTTATGCGGCGTTCAAGCCGATAATCTGTGTTCGACGATCGTGATCGCCTCGGCGCGGATATCTTCGATCGATCTCAGGACGTCACCGGGTGCGACCTCGACCCTGGCCCAAGCGCCCATGGCGCCGTTCTCGGTCATCAGGCGATACGCCGCCGACGCCCGATTCTGAAGTTCGGCG
>CALAHL010000302.1 GCA_937891725.1 uncultured Rhodospirillaceae bacterium
GGCCCTGTTCTGCACCACCGAAGCCGAGATGCGCTACTTCACGGGCTTTCGCACCCTGTTCTGGCAAAGCCCGACCCGGCCGTGGTTCCTGGTTCTGCCGGCCGAGGGTGCGCCGGTCGTGGTGATACCCGAGATCGGCGCCGCCTTGATGCGCCGAACCTGGGTGGGGGACATCCGAACCTGGGCGTCGCCGCATCCCGACGATGACGGGGTTTCGTTGCTGGCCGATGTGCTGCGCCCCTATCGGATGATCGGCATGCCGATGGGACGTGAAAGCGCGCTGCGGATGCCGCTGGTCGATTTCGAGCGGGTGCGGGCGATCTGTCCGGCGCTGGAGCTGCGGGATGCAAGCGCCCTGCTTCAGCGGATCCGCGAGGTGAAATCACCGGCCGAGATCGAGAAACTGGAAAAAATCTGCGCGATCGGGTCCCGCGCGTTTGGCGCGGCCGGGCGTCTGTTTCACGAAGGTCAGACGTTGGCCGAGGCGTTCCGGGCCTTCAAGATCGAATTGCTGCAGCAGGGTGCCGACGATGTGCCCTATCTTGTGGGCGGCGCCGGTCCTGGAGGATATGCCGACGTGATCTCGCCACCCGACGCCCAAGAACTGGCACGAGGTGACGTTCTGATGCTGGACACCGGTGCGACGCTGGACGGGTATTTCTGCGACTTCGACCGGAACTTCGCGATCGGACACGCGCCAGACACGGCGCAGCGGGCACATCGGACTCTGTTCGCGGCGATCGAGGCGGCGCTGGCCGTGGCCCGGCCCGGGGCGCGCTGCGCCGATCTGTTCGGGGCGATCTCCGGTGTCATCGAGGGGGCCGGATATGGCGGTGGAGACGTCGGACGGTTCGGCCATGGGCTTGGCATTCAATTGACCGAGGCCCCATCGTTGACCCGTTTCGACCAGACCGAGCTGCGCGTCGGAATGGTGCTGACCCTGGAACCGGGGCTCGAACTTTCCGCTGGCAAGACCATGGTGCATGAAGAGAATATCGTGATCGAGGAAGGCGGGGCGCGGTTGTTGACCGAGCGAACCTCGCCCGAGCTTCCGGTCATCTGATCGACCGATCTGTCGTTTTTGGAGGTGCGTATGGCCTTGCCGTTTGCCGTGGATGGAGGGATCGCCGGTGGGGCTTCTACCGGTGGGCCGATCGGCGTGATCGTCCTGCAGACCGATGAGACGCTGGAGGCCGAGTTGCGGCGCGCCTTTGCCGATCCGGATGCGCCGATTTACGTCAACCGGATTCCCAGTGCGGAAACGGTCACGCCCGAAACGCTGGCGCAGATGGCGGTGGATCTCCCGTCTGCCGCCGCGTTGTTACCGGCCAGCATTCCGTTCCGCGCGATCGGTTACGGCTGCACCTCCGGATCGACCGTGATCGGGCCCGAACGGGTGGCGGAGCTGGTCCGCCGGGCGCATCCCAACGCGCGGGTCACCAACCCATTGACCGCTCTGCGCGCGGCGTGCGCCGAGTTGGGCATCCGACGGCTGGGCTTCGTGACGCCCTATGTCGAGGACGTCACCTCCGCGATGCGGGATGTCCTGATCACGGGTGGCCTGGAGATCGCTTCGGTCGCGTCCTTCGAGCAGGTCGAGGAGAAGGTGGTCGCACGGATCACCGAGGACTCGGCACGCGCCGCGGCGGTCGCGGCCGCCCGCCAGGCACCGTGCGACGCGGTGTTTCTGTCCTGCACCAACCTGCGCGCCTTCAAGATCATCGAGGCGGCGGAGGCCGAGGCGGGGGTGCCGGTGCTGTCCAGCAACCTGGTCTTTGCATGGCATCTGGCGCGCTTGTCAGGTTTGCCGGCGTTGGGATTGCCGGGAACCCTTGGCCGTTCGATGGCCCAAGCGGCGGAGTGACGCCGCATCCAGAAGGATCTGGCGCTGACCCCTTGCGTGGACGGGGGCCGACGTCCTATATCCACCCTTGGAAGGCTGGCGTGGACGAGCTCCTCGCCAACCCGGTCAGGTCCGGAAGGAAGCAGCCGTAACGAGTTTCGGTTCGGGTCGCGTTCAGTCTTCCACCCTTCCCACACATGGCAGTGCGTACAGCCTGTTTTACTCCGCGAAGAGCTGGGGCTAGGCAAATACCGGTGTCATGTCGACGCTCTTGGTGGTGACCTCACCGGTCTTGAGATCCAGGCTCTGGAAATGGAAGCCCGGCTCTGACTCCGGTAGAGGATTCGACCGAACGCTTGCTGTTGTGCTGAAAGCGGCGCACCCGAGCAACATGACCTTGGAACTGCGCGTCACCGGCAGCATCAAGCGCTCGAAGTCCATGAACTCCCGTCCTCTCAGAATGATGCGGCCCTTGAACAGGGTCGCCTTCATGTCGAAGACCGCCTTGAAATAGGGGAATACGACCTTGTAGGGCTCTTTCGGGACAACCTCGTCGAAGTAACGGCCGGTCAGCTGCCGCGAGAACAGTCCGTTCACATTCTCGCCGGCTATCCGGTAGACAAGGCGGTCGCCCTTCCATTCCAACAGGTAGATGTACGGCAACAGGTGCGGGATATCGAGCGGGTCGAGTTCCGGCGCGGTGAGGGTGTCCTGTTCCAAGGACGTATGCCGAAGCCGACCCTCCCAGTACTGCAGCAGACTGAGGGTCTCTTCGTACCGGCAGTTCGGTTCCGCCAGTGCGGCAAAGGATTCAGGAACTTTCAATCGACCTATCTTTGCAGAAAATTTTCGGGCGTCTCGCGTCGGGAGCCGCTGAGTGTCTGGCATCCGACCTTCAAATCCTTCATCGCACAGCCTGGTGTTCAAGACTATTGTTGTAAAATGCCTGCGGCGCAAATTAGCCTAGTCCTGGTCAAGGGTACGAGGTCCGTCGGCATTTCCAAGTTTGAAGTGGTATTTGGCGAAGCCCAAAAAATCGTTAAGACCTTGCCGAGCTGACGCCGATAAAGACACGTGAGCAACGAGTCCATGCACACGACCGCCGAAACCGACAGCCTTCTCAGCGACTTGAGCACTGCTTTGGTGCGCGGTGATTTTGGGCCGTGTGAGCGTTTGTTCTCCGACAAGAGTGCGGAAAAGCCGCTCATTCGATGGGCTCCGGACCCGATGGATCTAAAGGACGAGCGTCTGCGGACTCTGCTTGAAATCTGGATCGACGAGCAGGACCGAATAGGACGTTTGCCGCATCCCGATTGGGTGGAACCCGAACGTCTTCTGTTCGCGATCGGCTATCTCATGGTGTTGAGCGTGGTCGATGGGGGTCGGGATTTTCGGTATCGGCTCTATGGAACGGAAATCAGTCGGCGCTTCATGCGTGACCTGACCGGGCATCTCGTCAGCGAAGTGCCGTTTCGCATGTCCAGACTTTTCTTCCTTGCGGTCTATAAGGCGGCCTGCATTCGCAAGATCCCTATCTTCACCGAGCACGCGCCACCCAGCAGCGTGAACGCCACCAGTTGGTCGCGGATGATTCTGCCGCTGTCGACGGATGGAGAGACGGTCGACCGGTTCCTGGTCGGCAATATTCCAGGGACCTGGCGGTACCCCGACGATCCCGCATTGGTGTGAGCCGGATCTAGCGGTTAGTCTGCCGCGCTATCAAACATCCAAATCAAGACGCACTGGGGAAACCGCTATGAAGACCTACAAGATTGCCTCGATTCCGGGAGACGGGATCGGTCCTGAAGTTGTCGAGGCAGGGGTGCGCGTGCTGCAGGCGTTGGCGGCCCGGGACGGCGGCTTCAAGCTTGAGGTGGAGACCTTTCCCTGGGGCGCCGATTATTATTTCGAGCACGGTGTGATGATGCCGGACGCCGGCCTGGACACGGTCAAGGCGTTCGATGCGATCTATTTCGGCTCGGCGGGGGATCCCCGGTTGCCGGATCATCTGACCCTGTGGCAATTGCGGCTGCGGATCTGTCAGGGTCTCGACCAATACGCCAATGTCCGCCCGACCCGGGTGCTGCTGGGTGTGCCGTGTCCGCTCCGGGGTATCGGGCCGGGCGGCTTCGATTGGGTGATCGTGCGCGAGAATTCCGAGGGTGAATACGCCGGGGTCGGTGGTCGCGCCCACCAAGGGTTCCCCGAGGAAGTCGGCATGGACGTCTCTGTCTTTACCCGCACAGGGGTTGAGAGGATCCAGCGCTATGCCCTTGAACTCGCGCGCTCTCGGCCGCGGAAGCTGCTGACCCTTGTGACCAAGTCGAATGCGCAGCGCCACGGCATGGTGATGTGGGACGCGATCTTCGAGGAGGTCAAAAAGGACTATCCGGACGTCACCACCGACAAGATGCTGGTCGACGCCATGACCACCCGGATGGTGCTGAAGCCGGACAGTCTCGACACCATCGTCGCGACCAACCTCCATGCCGATATTCTGAGCGATCTGGCAGCCGCCCTGTCCGGGTCGCTCGGCATCGCGCCGACCGCCAACCTGCGGCCGGAGCGGGACATGCCCAGCATGTTCGAGCCGATCCACGGCTCCGCCTTCGACATCATGGGGAAGGGTATCGCAGATCCGATCGGCGCGTTCTGGACCGGCTCCATGATGCTGGAGCATCTGGGGCAGCCTGCGGCGGCCGCCGCGCTCATGACGGCGATCGAGCAGGTTACGGCGGCGGGCAAGACCATGCCGCGCGATCTTGGCGGAACCGCCACCACCGAGCAGGTCACGGCGGCCGTGATCGGAGCGATCGAAGGCGCGAACGCTTAGCCGCTCACGTCGCGTTTGGCAGGTGTGGCGGCCGCCTAGCTGCGTGTCCGCCCACCCCTTGCCTGCGACGCGTCGAGCGGCCACCCTCCGCGCAAACAGTGTGATCAAGATAAAAACCCATCTGGAGGAACTTCATCATGTCCACCCGCGAGATCGTTCTGGCCGGCGGCAAGCGCACCCCGTTTGGGGATTTCGGCAAGTCACTCAAGGATATCCCGCTGTCCAGCCTCGCCACCCATGCGGCCAAAGCCTGCATCGAGGCGGCGGGACTGTCGCCGGAGAAGATCGACCACGCGGTCTGGGGCAATGTGCTGCCGGTCGATCCCGACGGCTATTACGTGGGTCGGGTCGCGGCGCTGAACATCGGGATGCCCGACAGCAGCTGTGCGCTCGGCGTGAACCGGGCCTGCGGCTCCGGGACTCAGGCGATCCTGACCGCCGCCCAGCAGATCATGACCGATCAGTCGACCATCGCGATCGCCGGCGGTGGTGAGAATTTCAGCCGCGGGGCCTATGCCCAGACCGGGATGCGCTGGGGCGTCACCCGGGGTCGGCAGAGCCTTGAGGATACCGTCGAGTGGGCCTATTCCGATCCGTTCGGGCACGGCCTGATGGGGGCGACCGCCGAAAATCTGGCCGAGGACTTCCAGTATCGGCGTGAGGATATGGACGCCTGGGGGCTGATGAGCCAACAGCGGGCGGGTGCGGCGATCGAGAGCGGGTTCCTCGCCAAGCAGATCGCCCCGATCGAGGTGCCGGAAGGCCGCAAGGGCACGCGCCTGATGGAGACGGACGAGTTTCCGCGTCCCGATATCACCACCGAAAAGCTCGCCAAGCTGCCGGCGGTGTTCCGCAAGGGCGGGCAGGTGACGCCGGGCAACAGCTCGGGCGTGACCGATGGTGCTGCCTGGGTGGTGGTCGGCGACCGGTCGGCCCTGGAGGCCGAGGGTGTGGCGCCCCGCGCGCGCCTGGTCGATTGGGCCATCGTCGGCGTGTCGCCGCGCATCATGGGCTGCGGCCCGGTGCCGGCGATCAAGGCGTTGTGGGAGAAGCGCGGACTGAAGGCGTCCGACATCGACTATTACGAGATCAACGAGGCGTTCGCGGTGGTCAATCTGCATGCCGAGAAGGAACTCGGCGTGCCGCGCGACGTGACCAACCTTTACGGCGGCGGCATCTCGATCGGCCACCCGCCGGGTGCGACCGGTGTTCGTATGACGCTCGTCGCCATGCAGCATCTGGAGGATACCGGCTCGAAATATGCCGTGATCTCGATGTGCATGGGGGCCGGCCAGGGCATGGCGGTGCTGATTGAGCGTATCTGACGGTTGGGGATGGCTTGACCCCACCCGTTCTGACGGCTTGGCCCAAGCCCGAGCTCCGATTTTGTGACATCAGAGCGGTCCAACCTAGTGGAGTATCGCCTGATGTCGTCGACCCAGACCAATGCGCTCGGCCAGCCGGTCGGCTTTCCCATTCCCAACTGGGAGGCCTGCGCCGCCCCCTCACGCGCGCCGATGGACGGCCGCACGGTGCGGCTTTAAGCGCTGTCCGCCGCAAAACACGGCGACGATCTGGCGGCCGCGTTTGCCGCCGACAAGGATGGCGGGATGTGGACCTATATGGTGGTCGGTCCGTTCAACGACGATCGGGCGGGGTTCGATGCCTGGTTGGCGAGCTGTGAGACCAGCACCGATCCGTTGTTCTACACGGTGATCTCGACGGAAACCGGCAAGGCCATGGGCTACACCTCCTATCTGCGGATCGAGCCGAAGGTTGGTGTGATCGAGGTGGGCAACATCACCCTGTCACCGGCGCTTCAGCGCACTGTGATGGCGACCGAGACCATGTATCTGATGATGAAGCGGGTGTTCGATGAGCTCGGCTACCGCCGCTACGAATGGAAATGCGACAGCCTGAATGCCCCGAGCCGGTCGGCGGCGGCACGCTTGGGCTTCACCTATGAAGGCATCTTTCGGCAAGCCACACTCTACAAGGGCCGCAATCGGGACACCGCCTGGTTCTCGATCCTGGACAGCGAATGGCCGGCTCTGAAGACGCGTTTCGAGGGCTGGCTTTCGGCCACGAACTTCGACGCCGACGGTCGCCAGCGCGTGGCCTTGCGGGATGCCGGTCAGGCTCCCACCTGACGGGTAGGGCGCGTTTACCGAGACCCCTGAGAAAAATCCCAGCACCCGGTGCTTGACAGCGCTATCAGCTGCGCTTACATCGCTGGCACTCACCTAAGGCGAGTGCTAACAGCGATGAATTAGGCTTGCCTTTACGGTGACCTTACACGTCGTCAACGAGTGTTTTGGAGGAACTATCATGAAATTTCGGCCGCTACACGATCGCGTGGTTATCCGCCGCATCGAAGCCGATCAGAAGACCGCCGGCGGGATCATCATTCCCGACACGGCCAAGGAAAAGCCGCAGGAAGGCGAAGTCGTCGCCGTCGGTCCGGGTGCCCGGGACGAGTCCGGCAAGGTCAATGCGCTGGACGTCAAGGCTGGTGATCGGGTGCTGTTCGGCAAATGGTCGGGCACCGAGGTCAAGGTCAACGGCGAAGACCTGCTGATCATGAAGGAATCGGACATCATGGGCGTCCTCGAAGGTGCCAAGTCCGAGAAGAAGAAGGCTGCCTGATCTGATCGCGTTTGACCGCTGATCGAACAGGCTCGTTCATTCACACAGGAGTAACTGAAGATGTCTGCAAAAGACGTAAAATTCGGCATTGATGCCCGGAACAAGATGCTGCGTGGCGTCGACATTCTGGCCGATGCGGTCAAGGTCACGCTCGGCCCGAAGGGTCGCAACGTGGTGCTCGACAAGTCGTTCGGCGCCCCCCGGATCACCAAGGACGGCGTCACCGTCGCCAAGGAGATCGAGCTCTCGGACAAGTTCGAGAACATGGGCGCCCAGATGGTCAAGGAAGTCGCTTCCAAGGCCAATGACCAGGCCGGTGACGGCACCACCACCGCAACCGTGCTGGCACAGGCCATCGTGCGCGAAGGCGGCAAGGCCGTCGCCGCCGGCATGAACCCGATGGATCTGAAGCGCGGCATCGACATGGCCGTCGAGGCCGTCGTCGCCGATCTCGAGAAGCGCTCGAAGAAGATCACCACCTCCGCCGAGGTTGCCCAGGTCGGCACCATCTCGTCGAACGGTGAAGTCGAAATCGGCAAGATGATCGCGGAAGCCATGGAGCGGGTCGGCAACGAGGGTGTGATCACCGTCGAGGAAGCCAAGTCGCTCGGCACCGAGCTCGACGTCGTCGAGGGCATGCAGTTCGATCGCGGCTACCTGTCGCCGTACTTCGTGACCAACGCCGACAAGATGGTCGCCGAACTGGAGAACCCGTACATTCTCCTCCACGAGAAGAAGCTCTCCAACCTGCAGGCGATGCTGCCGGTTCTCGAGCAGGTCGTTCAGTCCAGCCGTCCGCTGCTGATCATCGCCGAGGACGTCGAGGGCGAAGCGCTCGCGACCCTGGTGGTCAACAAGCTGCGTGGTGGCCTGAAGGTCGCTGCCGTGAAGGCACCGGGCTTCGGTGATCGCCGCAAGGCGATGATGGAAGATATCGCCATCCTGACCGGCGGTACCGTGATCTCCGAGGATGTCGGCATCAAGCTCGAGAACGTGACCATGGAGATGCTGGGCACCGCCAAGCGGATCAGCATCACCAAGGACGAGACCACTCTCGTCGACGGTGCGGGCAAGAAGAAGGACATCGAGGCACGTTGCAGCCAGATCCGGGCGCAGGCGGAGGAGACCTCCTCTGACTACGACCGCGAGAAGCTGCAGGAGCGTCTGGCCAAGCTGGCCGGCGGCGTCGCTGTGATCCGCGTCGGCGGAGCCACCGAGATCGAGGTGAAGGAGCGCAAGGATCGGGTCGATGACGCGATGCATGCAACCCGCGCCGCGGTTCAGGAAGGCATCCTGCCGGGCGGCGGTACCGCTCTGGTCTATGCCATCAAGGCGCTGACCAAACTGAAGCCGGCCAACAACGACCAGGCCGTGGGCGTCAACATCGTGCGTCGCGCCATGGAGGCTCCGGCCCGTCAGATCGCAAGCAATGCAGGTCATGACGGTTCTGTGGTCGTCGGCAAGCTGCTCGAGTCGAAGGACGATTCATGGGGCTTCGACGCCCAGGCCGGTGAGTTCACCAACCTGGTCAAGGCAGGCATCATCGACCCGACCAAGGTCGTGCGCTCGTCCCTGCAGAACGCGGCGTCCGTCGCGGCCCTGCTGATCACCACCGAGGCGATGATCGCCGACAAGCCGGAGCCGAAGGGTGCCGGCGCCGGTGCAGGCGGTGGCATGGGCGGCATGGGTGGCATGGACTTCTAAGTCCGGCGTCCAGCACTTAGTCTACGGCGCGGGCCGGGGAGAAATCCTCGGCCCGTTGCTTTTGGGATCAGCCAAAACCCCGAAGCCGCTCGGCGAGTTCCCCCATGCGCTCGGCTTCCAGATTGGCGAATGCCAAACGTAAATATGCGTCCTGGCCGGGGCCGAACACGGTGCCCGGCAGGGTCAGGACACCGGCATCCTGGGCCAGGCGCTTGGCCACGTCGAAGGCCCGCTCACCCGCGAAGGGATGCCGGATATAGGCGAAATAGGCGCCGGTGGAGATCAGCTCGAACCCGAGATTGCCGGAGGTGAACTCCGCCTCCAGCGCCCGCTGCCGCCCCAGCATCATGCCGGTCTTCTCCGACGCCCAGGGCCAGAGGTGCTCCAGCGCATAGAGGGCGGCGTCCTGTGCCACCCGCGCGCAACAGATCGCGATCGTGTCCATCAGCTTGGCGGCCTGCCCGATGAACCGCTCCCCCGCCACGATCGAGCCGCAGCGGTAGCCGGTCAGGCTGAAGGCTTTGGAGAAACTGTAGAGCTGGATCACCGTCTCGCCCCAGGCCGGGTCGGCGAACAGCGCGTGCCGTTCGGCCTCATCCGGCAGGAAATCCTTATAGGTCTCGTCCAGGATCAGCGCAATTCCGTGCGCCTTGGCGAGATCCCGGAAGGCGGCCAGGGTTGCCGGTGGGATCACCGCACCGGTCGGATTGTTCGGGCTGACCAGCACGATGGCGCGGGTCTTCGAGGTGATGCGCGCGGCCGCATCCTCCGGGTCCGGCACCCCGGCCCGATCGGCCCGGAACGGCAGGTGCACGGCTTTGATGCCCAGGCTGTCCAGCCACATTTGGTGGTTGAAGTAATAGGGCAGTGGCAGGATCACTTCGTCGCCGGCCCGTGCCAAAGTCAGGATCGTGAGGCAATATGCCTGGTTGCAGCCGGCGGTGATCAATGTGTTCTCCGCTGCGATCTCCGCACCGTAGAACGCTGACATATGCGCAGAGAGGGCGGTCCGCAGGGCGGGAGTCCCCTCGATCTGGGTGTATTGCGCGGTCTCGAACAGGGCGACCCGCTCGGCCAGATGCGTGCGCAACTGTTCGGCCGGCGGATAGCTCGGCACCGCCTGGCAGAGGTCCAGCAGGGGGCGGTCGGCGGGATAGGTCCGGCCCTTCACCCAGCCTTTGGCCTCCGCGATCGGCGGTTCGACCACGGCGGCCACGTCGGGATTCAAGCTTAATGTTGGGATGGCGGACATGTCGGATCTCCACGGGACAGGCGCGGGAGATTAGGGCCGATGCCCGGCCCGGTCCAGCGCTGTCAGCCGTAGCCGTGCAGGCGTCCGCCATGGCGTTTCAACCAGCGTCGATGGCGCTCATAGTCCGGCATCAGATGCTCGACCACCCGCCAGAACCGGGCCGAGTGGTTCATCTCCAACAGATGCGCCGCTTCGTGCGCGACCACGTAATCCAGCACCGCTTCCGGTGCCAGCACCAGACGCCAGGAGAACGACAGGTCCCCGCGCGACGAACAGCTGCCCCAGCGGGAGCGGGTGTCGCGCATGGTGATCCGGCCGGGCTTGCGCTCCAGCTGTGCCGCGTAGCCGCGGGCGCGGGGGGCTATATGCTTGCGGGCCTCGGCTTTCAGGTGATCTGTGACGCGCCGGGCCAGAAAGCTTGCCTCTCCGGCGACGTGCAGCTCCAGCGAGCCGTCCGGATCCTCGACCTTCCAGACCCCGCCGCGCTGATCAGGCCGATGGCGCAGCATGTGCGGGACTCCGAGGATCGGAATTTCCGCCCCCGCCTCAAACGTCACCCGTGCCGGAAGTTTGGCGAGGCGGGTGCGCAACCAGCCGATGTTCGATTGTGCAAAACGCTCCGCGTGATCCAGATCCAAACCCGGCGGGATCACCAACTCGGCACCGCCGCGCGACGGGTCGACGCGCAGCGACATCCGCCGCGCCCGTGTGCTCAACCGCACAGGCACCTCGAAGACGGTCCCGTCTCGATCCGTCAGCGCTATGGAGTCCGGTGTCAGATTGGCCATCTGCGCAGTCTAGCTGATTCGGGGTGTCTTCGGCGTCCCAACCAGCAGCATCTGCGACAAAAGACATCCAAGGCTGCTGAGCGCGAACACCGCAGCCATGGTCAGGTGAACGTTGTCGTGCAGCCGGCTGATGGTGAAGGAGGCGACCATCGCCACCCCCATCTGGGTGAAGCCCATCAGGGCCGCAGCCGATCCCGCGATCCGGGGAAACCCGGAGAGCTCGCCTGTGAAGGCACTGGGCAAGGCGACCCCCATGCCGAACAGGAAGATCATCATGGGTAGGATCACCGCCGCGGTCGACAGATGATCCAGCAACGGGGCCGTCACCATCAGCGCACCGCCCAGGACCACGGCCCAGGACCCATAGGCGACCATGCGTGGCACGCCGATCCGGGCCGCGAACTTGGCGGTCAGGATTGAGCCGGACAAAAATCCGAAGACGTTCAGCAGGATCAGCAGACCATACTCGCGGGGCGACCAGCCCAACCCCTCCATCAGCACGAACGGGGACCCGGTCTGATAGCTCATCAGCGATCCGAAGATGAACCCAACCACCAGGATGTAGCCCATATAGGTCCGATCCCGGAGTAAGGTGCCGTAATTCCTCAGCATCGGACGGATCTGCAGCGCATCGCCTTGGGGATATCGGTTGGTCTCGGGCAGGCGCAGCACAACGATTGTCGAGAGCGTCAGGCCAATGACACCTAGCAGGACGAAATTCGATCGCCACCCCAGGGCTTCCTCGAGAAAGCCGCCAAGCGACGGGGTGATTGCGGGCGAGAGCGACATGGCGAGTGCGATATAGGACATCACCTTGGCGGTGGTGGCGCCCTCGGTGGTGTCCCGGACGACTGCGCGGGCGATCACCTGGCCCGAACAGGCGCCGATTGCCTGCAGGAACCGCAACGCGATCAACTGTTCGACGGTCTGGGCGATCGAGCACGCGAATCCCGCGACCGCAAAGACCGCAAGTCCGATCATCAGTGTGACCCGGCGGCCGAACCGGTCGGACATCGGACCCCAGATCAATTGACTGACCGCGAAACCGCCGATGAAGACAGTCAGCGTAAGCTGGACCTGCCCGACATCGGTGCCGAGGGTCTTCGCCATCGAGGGCATCGACGGCAGGTACAACCCCATGGACATCTGTCCAAGGGCCACCATGAAGGTGAGCATTGCGATCGAGCCTGGACGGGTCGCGATGAAGCCGGACTCTGGAGGGTCTGTTACGGACATGCCGGGCGCGCCCATTCCGCCGTTAGAATGTGGTCGGCCCCATCCGCTTCTTGGCCGCGACGACATGTTCGATCGCGGCGGTTACACCGCCCGGGGTGTGCGGCACGTCCATGTAGGACAGGGTTGCCTCGACCGACGCGATGGCCGCATAGAGCATCGATGCGTTGGTGTCGCCCATATGGCCGATCCGGAACGCCTTACCCGACAGCGCGCCCAGCCCGCCGCCAAGTCCGACCATCATCTCGTCCCGGCACAGGGTGCGGATGGCGTCGGCGTCGAAGCCGTCCTTGACCAGGATCGTGCTGACCCCGTCCGAAGCGTGCGCCCGGTCGAGACAGTTGAGCTCGACAGCACCGGCGCCGGACCAGTGATCGATCGCCGCCCGCGTCGCGCCGCCCAGAACGCGGTGCCGCTCGAAAATCGTCTCAAGCCCTTCCTCGAAGATCATGTCGAGTGCCGCCCGCAGGCCAAAGATCATAAGCTGCGGAGCCGTGCCGCAGAACTTGCGATAATGCTCGGCCTTCATGCGGGTGTCCCAGTCCCAATAGGCCCGGTGTCCCGGCTGGGCCTGATGGACCTTGATCGCCTTTTCGCTGGCGGCGCAGATCCCGAGACCGGGCGCCATCATCAGCCCCTTCTGAGAGGCGGCCATGGTGACGTCCACGCCCCACTCGTCCATCCGGAACGGGATGGTGCCGAGCGATGCGATGGTGTCGACCAGCATCAGAGCCGGATGCCCCGCCGCGTCGATTGCCTTTCGGCAGGCGGGAATATCGTTGGTCACACCGGTCGCGGTCTCGGTCTGGATCAGAAGGACCGCCTTGATCTGGTGGGTCTTGTCCTGTTGCAGCCGCTCGGTGATTGCGGCCGGATCAATCGCTCGGCGCCAGTCACCCGGAATGGTCTCGACGACGATTCCCAGCTGGCGGGTCATGTTGGACCAGGAATTCGAGAAGTTGCCGGTCTCTGGCACCAGGACCGTGTCGCCCGGCTGCAAGGTGTTCACCAGCGCCGCTTCCCACCCGCCGTGGCCGTTGGCTGCATAGAGAAAGATCTCACCCTCTGTGCCGAAGACCCGCTTCAGATCCTCGAAACAGGACATCGACGCCGCCAGGAATTCCGGATCGGACAGATCCATGGTCTGCCGATGCATGGCGCTCAGCACCCGGTCGGGCACGTGGGTCGGGCCCGGCGTGTTCAGGAACTTGTGGCCACGCTTGATCGGGCGATTGGTCATCTTGGACGCATCTGGCATGTCTATCTCGAATCAACTGGGGGACGGGAGTATATGCCTCTAGCGTCCGATATAGACTGGATTGCGGCAAAGGTCAGCCCATCCCGTGATCCCCTGGCGTTATTTCGCAAAAGCTTGTGCGGGCCGGCCTAGGTGGACGGCTGCACCCGGGTCGGGAACTGGTCCCGCATCAGGCGCTGGAGCGAGGACTCGAGCCGCTTCAACGGCACCGGCTTGGCCAGGAAATCATGCACTCCCAAACGCTTGGCTTCCATGACCGAGAACGACCCCGCGTCGCCCGCGAAGAACAGGATCGGGATGTCTTCATCCAACGGTGTCCGGTCTTCCCGCACGTCGAGCACGAAGCTCAATCCGTCGTCTCCCTCCGGATAATCCAGCGTCACGTCGCAGAGCATCAGATCCAGATCCAGGTCGGCGGCGATCTCGATCGCATGCGAGGCGCTGCGCGCGCCGAAGGTCCGGGCGATCCCGATGCTCCGCAACGCGCCTTCAATCGCATCCCGCGCCTCATCGTCCGGCTCGACGACCAGGGCCCGCAACCCGGTATAGTCAAAGCGTGCCAACGCACCGTCGTCGGTCCGGGTCAATCGTCCGGGGAGGGACTGCGCCGCGTGCGGCGGTTTCGTGGGCGGGACGGTGTTGGTCATGAGCGCTGAAGTCTTGTCGAACAAGCGTGGAACGGACGGAGTCTAGCAGGAAGCGGCGCCCGGGAAAGGGAAGATGTCGACCCTTCAGATCTACCGCCGGGTGCGCCGCCCGCTCGGAGACCGGTGACGGTCCATGAATTCCGGTGGTCTGCGGGCGACCCATTTCAGGAAGGCGATGATCTGGGGGTGAGTGCGCAGGGCTTCGGGTGTGCTGTAGCCGCGGGCGATCTCCTTCTCGGTCAGGACCGAATGGATCTTGCGATGACAGATCCGGTGCAGGAACACCATATCGGTGCCGCCCTGGGATTTGGGCACCCAGTGGTGACGGTCGACACTGGCCCCCGGCACCATGACCCGACCACAGAGCGGGCAGGGGCCGAGGGTGTTTTCCTGGCGCATGCGCCCTCTCCCGTGATGAATCCGTGACTTCCGGGCAGACTCTCCCTATCTCTCGGTGATGTGAGTTTCGAGCTTGGGGGGTCAAGGTGCCCAGGCCGATCGCGATGTAGGACCGACCAGGAGCAGCAGATGCAACGCCGCAAGACCATCGATTGGGAGGATGACTACTCGGCCCCGAAGCGGCGGTTTCTCCCGGCCCGTATCCCGTTGCGGTGGAGCGGCTGGTCGGTTCTGACGCTGGTGGTGCTGGTTGGGCTGTATTACGGGATCGGCTCGATCTGGATCCATGCGATCGACGACAACCCGGATTTTGCGCCGACCGAAGTCCCGCCGGGCGGCAGCCGGGCTGTGGCGGCGGCCGTGGCGCTGGTGGATCGCGAGGTCAACCAGCATGTCTGGACGGCAAACAAGCCCTGGTTCTTCCCCTCATACCCGCTCGACAACATGCCGAATTATCAGCAGGGGATTATCGGCGCGCTGTGGCGGTTCGGGATCGAGATGTCGGACCAGATCGGTCGGACCCGGGGCTCGTCGGAGGTCGATGCCGATCTCGAGAATGCTGCCGGGCTGTTGAAGTATCCGGGCGACCGTTGGTACTGGAATCCCAGCCAGCAGCTGATGCCGATCTCAAGCTCGGAAAGCCAGTACCGCAACGCGATGAACTCTCTGATGGCCTATAACCGGCGGCTGGCCGCGGGCGAGGCAGTGTTCGAAATTCGGGCCGACAATCTGCTCGGCACGCTCGACCGGATCGCCTCTGATCTGGGCTCGGTCTCCGCCACCATCGACCAGCATCTGGCAGCACCGCGCCCCTGGGTGATTGACACCAAGGTCGACGACATCTTCTACAACGCCAAGGGGCGGCTCTACGCCTACTACATCATCCTGAAGGAGCTGGGTCAGGACTTTGACAAGGTGATCCAGGACAAGGATGTGGGCCAGGTCTGGGAACGCATGCTGTTCTCGCTGCGTCAGGCCGCCGAATTGGACCCGCTGATTATCGTTAACGGCGCGCCCGATGCCGCCTTCATGCCAAGCCATCTGCCCGCCCAAGGGTTCTATCTGCTGCGGGCGCGCACCCAGCTCCGCGAGATCTCGAACGTTCTGCAGAATTAGGCTGTGACCGGCCCGAGATCTTCGGACCGGTCTCCGCCCAAAAGGCTGTCGGCGAGCGGGTCGACCGGCGCACCGAGACCGGTGCGGCGCTGAACGGCCTCGTTTACGGCGGATTGGGTTTGCCGGTAAAGCGAGGCGACACCTTGGGAGCGCGGCGGATCTCCACCGGGTCGCAATTCCTGACCGATCGCCTGGGCGAGAAATGTGGAGGACGGACGGGGACGAATCCGGCTGTCGAACCCTCCGAAATTCCTGTTTTCAAAACTGTTGGACTGGAACCCGCCTGCGCCGAACGGCGCCTGACCAAAGCCCGCGAACCCGCCTCCGGATGCAGTCTGAGAGCTTGAGGCGCCGAAGCGGCTATCGGCGCCGCCTTGGCCTGCTGTGAACCCGTTCTGAGCACCCGGGAAGCCTCGGGCACCGGTGTTGGTCTCTGAGCCGAGCGCCTGCTGTTGGAATGCGTCGTCGCGGCGCCGCTGGTCCTGATCCAGCAGATCCCGCGCCCGGATCGCCTCACGCTCCTGCTGATCCTGAATGCGCTGCGCATCCGTCGTCTGACGGTTTGCGAGAAGTTGGCTGGAGAGAGGGATCAGGCCGCCGCCCGATCCTCCAGCACCTGGCCCATTGACGATCGCCAACAGCCTTCACTCCACGGCTCAGCCCCACCTGCGTCGCCTGGGGTCAAAAGTACAGACTTCGGCTCGGAAAGGCGAGTCGCGGCGTGCGGATATGCGTGAAGGGGTTGGTCGAGAGGTGATGAAACCGGTTGGTCAGTCGGACTTGCCGTCGGTCCCCCCGGAGGAAGTCCCCGAGCCGTTGGCCGCGTTCAGTTTGACCATCACATCGAGCTGCTGCTGCAGATGATCGAGATGGGCCTTGAGCATTTTCACGTCCACATCGGACGATCCGCTCTCCTTAGGTGCCGATTTCGCGCTCTCGCTCGGAGACTCCGGCGCCTCAGGTCCGCCCGACATCGGAGCACCGGTCATCGGGTTGAACATCCGCATGGCGTTCTCGAACAGGGTCACGTTGTGTTTGGTCATGTCTTCGAACGGGGCGAACGGGAACATGCCGCCGAAGGTGTCCTGCATGTAGGTCCGCATCTTGCCCTGGTTGTCGGCGAACGCGGTCATGGCGCTCTCCAGATACCGGGGCACGACCATCTGCAGGTTGTCGCCGTAGAAGCCGATCAATTGCCGCAGGAAGCTGATCGGAAGCAGATTTTGCCCCTTCGATTCTTCCTCGACGATGATCTGGGTCAGGACGGCCCGCGTGATGTCTTCGCCGGTCTTGGCATCGTAGACCACGAAGTCCACGTCCTCCTTCACCATCGCACAGAGATGGTCCAGGGTGACGTAGCTGCTGGTCGCGGTGTTGTAGAGCCGACGGTTCGCATATTTCTTGATCGTGACGACGCCGTTCTCGTCGGTGCCACGCGCCGGCTTGCCCGCCGGTTTCGCCGACGCTGCCGCCGGATCGCTCCCATTCGGTTCTGAGGGGGAAGCCGCAGTGGCCTTGGAAGTGGTTTTCGCCCGTCCCGCCATGATCTATCCCGTATGCTGAGAGTGAAAAAGTTGCTCGCTATACTTCAAGGTGAGCATATGCGTGCTGCTTTGCAACGATAATCATGGAAGCACTTGTAACCGTTTACCTCTTGAGATACCGCGCCGCCACAATTCTGTTGCAAACGATGCCTTGGCCGATTGTCCGGATGACCGCCGCCGACACCCATGACATACTGCCGATCATGACCGAACCGCCCAACAGCCAAGACGTGGCCAAACGATTCCTGGACCTCTGGCAGGATCAGGTGACGCGCATGTCGACCGATCCGGATCTGGCGGAGGGGATGCGGCGTTGGCAGTCCTTCTGGATGGGTATGGGACAGCCTGGGGCGGAGTCCAAACCGTCGGCGCCGGATGGCCTGCAACCCGGTTACGGCCCCGGAACCACGCCGCCCGCCGCCGAACCTGCCGCACCAATGACTTCACAGGAGGGTGTCGGCACGGCATATGATGGAGGCGGCAGGACGGCCAATGCCGACCCTGATCACTCGATTGACGGAAGGAACGCGGGCGGGAATGGCGGGCGCAGCAGCAGACTCACCGCCTCAGGGGCGGCGCCCGGGGACCTTTCGCCAGGGCCCGCGACCGCTGCCGCTGTATCTGGCGACGGCGGCGACGACCTGGCTATCATCCTTCGGGAGCTCCGCCGCCTTGAAAGCCGGATTGCCTCCCTGGAACACCGAATCGAGTCCGGATCCGACGGCGAGCGGAAACCAGCCAAACGCCGCCGCTCTGAAGATCGCGGAGCTGAAGGCGCAACTGGACGCGCTGGAGGCAACCCGCCGAAGCGCGGGAAGTAACTCCGAGGGTGCGGCACCCAGTTTCGAGGAGGCCCTCGACGCCGAGATCCGCGCGCGCTTGGATGCCTTCATGCGGGGCGTGCAGGCCTATCGTGAGCACCCCTATAACCGCGCCTTGAGCGATCCACCGATCTGCTGGAAAGAGGGCACCACCCGGCTGCTGGATTACGGGGCCGTCGATCCTGCCGCACGGGACGGGTATCCGGTCCTTGTGATCCCCTCGCTGGTGAACCGCGGCTACGTGCTGGACCTGACCCCGGAGCGGTCGCTGATGCGGGCGATGGCGGCACGGGGTCTTCGACCCTTTCTGGTGGATTGGGATCGGCCGGGCGATCTCGAGCGGACCTTCACCCTGACCGACTACATCGCAGGTCGCCTGGAAGCCGCTTTGGAAGCGGTTCTGATGATCACCGGTAAACGTCCCGCCGTTATGGGCTATTGCATGGGCGGGCTGCTGGCGCTGGCGCTTGCGCAGCGGCGACCACGGGATACCGGACCGCTCGCGCTTTTGGCGACACCTTGGGACTTCTCGGCCGACGCCCCGGCCTCGGTCGCAGCTCTGCCGGCGGCCGAGCCCTGGATGGGCGCGATGATCGATGCGGCCGGGGCGCTGCCCACCGACATGATCCAGACCCTGTTCTTCTCGCTCGACCCGATGATGGTGATCCGCAAGTTCCTGCATTTTGCGGAACTCTCCGCCGAAAGCCCGAAAGCACGGGAGTTTGTGGCGCTGGAGGACTGGCTGAATGACGGGGTGCCGTTGTCCGCACCGGTCGCGCGTGAGGCTTTGTTCGGCTGGTACGGACGGAACAGCCCACAGAAAGGCGACTGGCGGATCGCCGGGCGCGCGGTTGACCCCAGACAGGTGCGGAACCCGGCCCTGGTGATGGTCCCGGCGCGTGACCGTATCGTTCCGCCGGCTTCGGCCCGGGCGTTGGGAGACGCCTTGCCGAATGCGATCCGAGCGGATATCGCCTTAGGGCACATCGGCATGGTCGTCAGCCAGGCCGCCCCCGCCCGCGCCTGGAACACCCTGTTCGACTGGCTCGATCAAAACACAGACTGATAAAAGATCTGCGAGAGGAAACGACCGAATGACCCCCAGCTCCAACAACGCTGAAGAAGTGCTGCCGAACGACAGCGATCTGCGCCGCAAGGCCAAGACCCTGCACGAGATCGTCAAGCTGGCGCGCACCAATGTCGACCGCAATGTCTGGGACTATCTGCAAGGCGGCACCGAAAGCGAGACCACGGTCAAGCGCAACCGGGCGGCGCTCGACCGGATCGCCTTCCGGCCGCGCGTGCTGAACGACATGCGCGAGATCGATCTGTCCGGCTCTTTTCTCGGTCACAAACTCGGACTGCCGCTGCTGCTGGCCCCGGTCGGCTCCCTCGAGAGCTTCCACCCGGACGGCCCGCGCGAGGCCATGCGGGCTGCGGCCGAGGTCGATATCCCGCTGTTTCTGTCCTCGGTCGGCACCGTGCCGCTTGAGGATGTGGCGGCGGTGAAGGGCGGGGTGAAAGTGTTCTGCCTCTACAAACGCGGCGACGATGCCTGGCTTGACGGTGTGGTCGGCCGGGCGGTCGACAGCGGCTATGACGCCTTCGCGATCACGGTGGACAGCGCCTGGTACAGCCGGCGGGAGCGGGATATCGCCAATCGGTTCGTCAAGCCCTGGCGCCAGGTCCCGGGCATGGAGTTCCAGAAGGCGTTGAGCTGGAAGGACATCGCGCGGTTCAAGAAGACCTACGACATCAAGCTGATCCTGAAGGGCATCGCCACCGCCGAAGACGCCAAGATCGCCCTCGATCACGGGGTCGACTGCGTCTACGTCTCGAACCATGGCGGACGGCAGCTCGATCATGGGCTGGGCTCGACCGATGTCCTGCCCGAGGTGGTTGACGCAATCGGAGGCAAGGCCCAGGTCGCGGTCGACGGCGGCTACAGCCGCGGCACCGATATCGTAAAGGCGCGGGCGCTCGGAGCGGACATTGTCGGGATGGGGCGGCTGCTGTGCTGCGGCCTCGCCGCCGGTGGAGCGGAGGGCGTGCAGCTGATGCTGGAACTGGTGGCCGAGGAATGCCGGATCGCGCTCGGCCTGCTCGGCGTGAACAGTTTCGATGAACTGACGCCGGCGCATCTCACAAAGGGCGAGCTGGTGATGGAGCCCCATATCTGGAGCCAATATCCGCTGCTGCCCGGGGACGGTTTCACCTATTGATCGAGGTCAACGCGCGGTGCGGTCGGTTGTGGCATTGAACCACTGCGCTTATGTTGAAGGGGAACGGGGCCGGGGAGTGAGTCCTGCGCCGCAGCGGGATCCGGTTGGGATCCGGCGACGCAGTCTCCCCGTGTGCCTGAGATAGCAAGACCTGAGGGAGAGTAGAGTCCATGACGGATGTCGTGATCGCAGGAGCCGCCCGCACACCGGTCGGTGCATTTAACGGAACCTTGAGCACGGTCGCCGCCCACACGTTGGGCGAGATCGCCATTCGCGAGGCGCTGAAGCGCGCCAAGACCGAGGGTGCCGAGGTCGACGAGGTTGTTCTTGGTCAGGTGCTGACCGCCGCACAAGGCCAGAACCCGGCCCGTCAGGCCGCCATCAATGCCGGGATCCCGATCGGCGCCACGGCTTACGGCATCAATCAGGTATGTGGCTCGGGCCTCCGCTCGGTGGCACTCGGCTATCAGGCGATCAAGGGCGGCGACGCCGAGATCATGGTCACCGGCGGCCAGGAGAGCATGAGCCTCTCGCCCCATGCCCAGCATATGCGGACCGGTCAGCGGATGGGCGATTATCAGATGATCGACACCATGATCCGGGACGGTCTGTGGGATGCCTTCAACGGCTATCACATGGGCAACACCGCCGAGAATGTGGCCGAGAAATTCCAGATCACCCGTGAGCAGCAGGACGAGTTCGCGCTGGGCAGCCAGCAGAAGGCTGCGGCCGCGATCGCGGCGGGCAAGTTCAAGGACGAAATCACGGCGGTGACGATCAAGGGGCGCAAGGGCGAGACGGTGGTCGATACCGACGAGTATCCGAAGCCGGACACGACGATCGAGACGTTGCAGAGGCTGCGCCCGGCCTTCCTTCGGGACGGCGGCACGGTGACCGCCGGCAATGCCTCCGGCATCAATGACGGCGCGGCCGCACTGGTCCTGATGTCGGCCGAGAATGCATCGAAGCGCGGGGTCACCCCGCTGGCCCGGATCGCGTCCTTCGCGACCTGCGGAGTCGATCCGACGATCATGGGCACCGGTCCGATCCCGGCCAGCCGCAAGGCGCTGGAAAAGGCGGGCTGGAGCATCGACGATCTGGATCTGATCGAAGCGAACGAGGCGTTCGCCGCCCAGGCCTGTGCGGTGAACAAGGACATGGGCTGGGATCCGGCCAAGGTGAACGTGAACGGCGGCGCCATCGCCATCGGCCACCCGATCGGGGCGTCCGGCGCACGGGTTCTGATCACGCTGCTGCACGAGATGCAGAAGCGGGACGCCAAGAAGGGCCTCGCCACCCTGTGCATCGGCGGCGGGATGGGCGTTGCCATGTGCGTGGCGCGCGATTGACCTAGATTACAGGTTCCGGCCGGCGCTCAGGCATCGGCCGGGATGATTTCCCGACCGGGCGCCATTGAGCAAGAACCCGGCGGGTCGACAGGGATCGGTAAACGAACAAGAACAGGGAGACGGGCACAATGGCACGAGTGGCAGTGGTCACGGGCGGGACACGCGGAATCGGCGAGGCGATTTCGGTCGCGCTGAAGGAGGCCGGTTATTCGGTCGCGGCGAACTATGCCGGAAACGACGAGCGCGCCGCCGCGTTCACCAACAGGACCGGCATCAAGGCCTACAAGTTCGATGTCTCGGACTTTGAGGCCTGCAAGGCCGGTATCGAGAAGATCGAGGCGGAACTGGGTCCGGTCGACGTGCTGGTGAACAACGCCGGCATCACCCGCGACGGCACCATCCACAAGATGTCGCCGGAGATGTGGCAGGACGTGATGGACACCAATCTGGGCTCCTGCTTCAACATGTGCCGGAACGTGATCGAGGGCATGCGGTCGCGCAAGTTCGGCCGGATCGTCAACATCGGCTCGATCAACGGTCAGGCCGGCCAGTACGGTCAGGTGAACTACGCCGCCGCCAAGTCCGGCATCCACGGCTTCACCAAGGCGCTGGCGCAGGAAGGCGCGCGCGCCGGGATCACCGTCAACGCGATCGCGCCGGGCTATATCGACACCGACATGGTGGCGGCGGTTCCGGCCGACGTGCTCGACA
>CALAHL010000303.1 GCA_937891725.1 uncultured Rhodospirillaceae bacterium
CACAAAAGATGATCCTGTCTGAGACCAGCTTTGGCGCGGGGGCCGAGGTCTCTTATCTCGGCCCCGTCTCGGCCAGCGCCTATTTCGATTTCAGCCAGACCAACAGCCAGACCGATACCACCACCAACAGCACGCAATATGCCCGCGAGGTGGTCGAACGCACGGTCAAACGCATCACCGAAAAAAGCTTTGAGGAAAGCCGCGCCCGGCTGGTCGAAGAATTCGAAGAGCGCAACCTCGCCCGCTTTGGCAATGAAGACGGCGAGAACCGCTCGGGTCTTTACTTCTGGATCGACCAGGTCTCGCGATTGAAGGTGTTCAACTACGGGCTGCGGCTGTTCTACCGCTTTTACGTGCCCGAACCGGCAGCGTTCTGGATCATGTCACAGGCGCAGCAACACCAGCAGGATCTGCCGCCCGAACCGGAATACCCCAACCTGAACGGCGACAGGCTGACGCCCACCATGATCAACCGCGGCACCTGGCGCACCATTGCCGCACAGGTCGAGGCAACCGGGATCCGGCCGCCGCCTGCAAAACACGTCTATGTCACCAAACACATCAGCCGAGAATTCCGCGAACTGACCTCGCATTTCGTCATCAGCCCCAGCCAGATCGACATCCCCAAAGGCTACCGCGCGTACCGGATCAATGGAATCGAGCGTTACTTCTGGACTGAATTCCGCAACGACGCCACGGATCGCGCCTATGATCTGGATATCATCGTCGGCAAGGCGCACCTCTCGACGAGCCGAACGCAAGACGAGGACAGGGTGATTACTGAGCCTTCGAGCGACGCCGTCGCGGGCGATGTCGGCAAGGTGCCGATCGGCGCTCAATTCGACGCCAGACCCGACGGCGATCACGGCTGCTACGGAGTCTATGCGTCGGTGCGGATCAAATGCCGATTGATGTCGCAGGAATTCCAGAAATGGCAGATGGAAACCTATGACGCCATTATCAACGCCTATCAGAGACTCAAGAGCGAATATGAAGACACCCTGGCCGAATTGGAGACGCGAGGCGGCTACCAGATTGCAGGTCAGCCCCCCGCGATCAACCGTCAGACCGAGCGAACGGAGTTGAAGAAAGGCTGCATCACCTGCTGGACAGGCTTCCGTTTTGATCATGCGCCGGGCATCTGGCACAATCCCGACCTGAGCGTTCCCAACAACTATCCGCGCATCCAACTTAACAATGCCGAAAGTCTGGCAAAGGATGTCGAACTGCTGGAACAGGGCTTTGACTGGGATCTGATGACTTATGAGTTGATGCCCTATTACTGGGGGCGCAAGCACAAATGGCTCGACACCATGTCACTCGACGATCCCGACCCGCTGTTTCGTGAATTTCTCCGCGCGGGCTCTGCCATCGTCACGGTGCCAGTCAACCCCGACTACGCCCGCCGCATCCTCTACTTTCAGCTCACCGGCTACATGTCGCCCGATGACGAGGTGCCGACCTTTCACTCCAGCGATCCCGGTTCAACTTTTGCGTCGAACGAGGAAAGCGACCGCGATCCTGAATTCGAACTGTACCACTCCTTTGTCAAGGAACTGGAGGCCGAGGAGCCTTATGGCAATCTGGACGGCGATGTAGAGATTGCCGAAGACGACCCAGAGGCATGGACCGTTTCTGTCCCGATGCCGATGATCTGGCTCTCGCCCGACGGCACACTGCCGTCGCCGGACGGGGCCTGACTGCGCCACCGACAGTCA
>CALAHL010000304.1 GCA_937891725.1 uncultured Rhodospirillaceae bacterium
GCGGGTACGCCGCATGGAAGACGCCGGTATTATCACCGGTTACCGCGCGCTCGTAGAGCCTTCAAAACTGGGTTATCCCACAACGGCGTTCGTGCACCTCAAGACGACCGGAGAGCATCACAGTAGGATCGCGACGGTCGCTCACACGTTGGCCGAGGTTTTGGAATGCCATCACGTCACCGGCCAGGACAGTTATATGATCAAGGTCATCGTGTCCTCGATGGTTCATCTTGAGCATGTGATTTTGCAACTTCGGAAATATGGCGAGACCACTACGTCGATCGTGCTGTCGTCTCCGGTCAAAGCGAAGATGGTCATGGCCGGGCCGAGCGTCCGGACCAATGGCCCGCAATTGCCACCGATGGCCTTTGAAGAGGCCGGTTGAACCGATTACGTCTTGATATCGGCGATTGTCCCACCGCTTAGGTTGACGAGTTCTGCCGGCGAAACCTCGAACACCGCGTTCGGTGTTCCTGCTGCGCACCAGATCGTCTCGAAGCGGAAGAGATCCCGGTCTATCAGGGTGAGCGGCGGTTGAGCATGCGCAACCGGGGGAACGCCGCCGATCGCATAGCCCGACACGGCGCGTACGAAATCGGCGTCTGCACGGGTGAGCTTGACCTTTACGCCATCTCGAGTGGCCAGCAGCCTGGCAACCGCCTTTTCGTCGACCCTGTTGATCCCACTGGCAATCACCAGGATCGGGGTGTCGGTATCCTTGATCCGAAACACCATGGATTTCCCAATTTGCGCCACCTGGCACCCGCAGGCCGCAGCCGCCTCCTCAGAGGTTCGGGTGGTGTCCGGCATTTCGCGCACCTGCGAGCTCGAGCCGCGCGCTGCGAGCCAGTCCTGGACTTTCTGGGCTGAGGGTTTGAGAGTCATTTCACGCTCCTTTCACACCTTAATGCCGTAGGAGGCTCTAACCTTGGGCCGTGGCAGGAGCAAGTGACGATGAAATCAGCCTTGGGTCCACACGATTTGGGATGTTCCGAAGCTTGACGCAGGACCGTGCATCCCGTATATCCGCCCGCTCTTGCGGATTGCCGCGCGTGAGCGTGATGTGGATCCGTATATCGTTTTAAATTGGGGGTGCGCCCTTGTCCCGTGACGGGATCTGGAGCGGCACTTCACGATCGAGGAGCAGACTTATGGCGCGACGCTGTGATCTCAGCGGCAAGGGCGTGATGACCGGCAATAACGTCAGCCATGCCAATAACCGAACCCGTCGGCGCTATCTGCCGAACCTGCAGGAAACCGCCATGCTGTCCGACGCGCTCGGCCAGATGGTCCGGCTGCGGCTGGCGACCAGCACGATCCGCACCATCGAGCACAATGGTGGCCTGGATGCCTTTATCCTGGGTGAGCGTCCTTCGAAGCTGACACCGGAAGGCCGTCGTCTTCGCAAGCGGATCGAGAAGGTCGCGGGCCGGGAGCAGGCCGCAGCCTAGTCTGCGCATTTCTAGAGACCGTCTTAAAGCGCCCGCCTTCATGGTGGGCGTTTTCATGTCCGGAGGACGGCCGGCCAGGCGTGCTGGAACCGATTCGGTTTCGGCAGAAAACGCACTAAGCTGGCATGCCCGGTAGTGTTGCAGAAAGGCTGGCCCGATGTCGTCCCATCCAGAGTTCCCGTCTCTCACGGTTGTGGATCACCCGCTGGTCCAGCACAAGCTGACCTTGATGCGGGATCGGGAAACCTCCAGCTCGGTTTTCCGTCGGCTTTTGAAGCAGATCACCTTGCTGATGGGCTACGAGGTCACACGTGACTTGGCGATGACCACCCGCCGGATCGAAACCCCGGTGACCGAAATGGACGCGCCGGTTCTGGTCGACGACCGGCTGGTCCTGGTGGGGGTTCTGCGGGCCGGACTCGGCATGGTCGACGGGATGCGGGAATTGCTGCCGACGGCGTATGAGGGTCATATCGGGCTCTACCGGGACGAGGAGACCCATCAGCCGGTCGAATATGTCGTCCGATTGCCCGACCCGCAGGAGCGGATATTCCTGTTGATCGACCCGATGCTGGCGACCGGCGGATCGGCTGCCTATGCCGCAACGATCCTGAACCGGCGTGGCGTTCCCGATAGCCGAATCCGTTTTGTCGGTCTGGTCGCCGCTCCGGAAGGCGTCCGCACCTATGCCCAGGCCCATCCGGACAGCCGGATCTGGGTTGCCGCCCTCGACGAGCGTCTGAATGAGAACGCCTATATCGTCCCGGGATTGGGCGACGCGGGCGATCGGCTGTTCGACACGCTAGGCTGATTTTTCCAGCAGAAACCAAGTCAGATCGTCGACGGGAAAATTGGGATCTCGGTGATATTGGAAGCCGTAGTCGACCAGCCGCAGGTCGGGAAAACGGTCTAGCAGGTCACCCGCGAAATCCCGCTTGAACAGCCGGTCCTGATGACCGCGATAGGGAATTTCGACGGGGCTGGGATTGTAGTATTCGATCACCGCGATCAGCCGGTTCGAGGCCGCGTACATTCGGTCGTAGACGACCGGCAAGGCGTCGGGCGAGATGTGGATCAGGACCCCGCAGGTGAACACCAGATCCTGCGCCGTCTTAACGAATGGATCCAGGATCGAGCCGTGATGGACGGTGATATCGGGATCCTGCCGTAGGACCTCGACCGCGCGTGCATTGATCTCGATTGCCGTCCGGCTGGCGCCCGGCAACAGCCGCTTCAGCGCCACCATGTTAAGCCCGAGGTTCGGACCGAACTCTACGACCGACCGGACCGGCCCGGCTTTGCGCAGCACGTTCGAGAGCAGGTGGGTGCGGCCGGCGATCAGCGCGTCGCCGGTATTTCGCTCCACATAGGCGTCGCCGAAATCGCCGCTCCAGAACGCCTCTTGCTCGGTCTTATACGTTTCAGACATCCGAGCTGCTCATTCGTGTGGAAGTGCTGATGGGAAAGTGTCCGCGAATTCCGCCCGTCCGTAAACCGGCAGCGCGTTAGCGCGATCCTGCGTCATCGCCGCCCCGGGCGAGCGCCTTATCAACGATATCCTCGAACCGCCTAATCTTCTGTGCCACGCGGGCGTTGAGGCTGTTCAGGTCCGGCCGGCGTGCCAGAAGGTTCAGGACATCGCGATATCCGAAATTAGGGTTGGTCGGATACAGAGCGGTCAGAATGGCCGAAAGCAGATCGAAATCTGCAGCCTCATCCAGGGTCCAGCGATGGTGTGACAACGGCTCCGGACTCGGAACATGGCCGATCCGGAACCGGTCCGGCTGGCGATAGAGAAACGGGGTCACGTGTTCGCGGTCATAGCTGTCGGAGGCGTCGAGGTCGGCCTGCATCAGCGCGTCGAAGGTCATTGCCTCCACATCAAGCCCGATCGGCCAACATCGGGGAATGGCGTTGCTGGCATAGTCGATGGGCGGGGCGCTGTTAGCTAGGCAATCGACAACTGCATCAATGAGCTCGGGATCGATCAGCGGGCAGTCGGCCGTGAGCCTGACAATCGCAGCCGGAGTGCCTTTAGCCAGGCTTATCCGGGCCGCCTCTGCGACCCTGCC
>CALAHL010000305.1 GCA_937891725.1 uncultured Rhodospirillaceae bacterium
CCATCGCAGGGCTCCAGATCAGGGCGGACGGGTCTTGGTGCGCACAATAGGACTTTCTCACTCGGCGGCAATCCCGTATCCCCTTCCCAATGATTAGACGAGAAGGCGCATGACGATGACGGGTACGATCTATCTTTTGCGCCACGGCGAGACCGTCTGGAACCGGATCGGTCGCCTGCAGGGCCAGATCGACGTTCCTCTGACGCGGCTCGGCTTGAGTCAGGCTGACGCCATGGGGCGCACCTTGAAGGATGTGCTGGGCACCCCGCCGGATCACCTGATCTCCAGCCCTCTCGGCCGCACCCGCCAGACCGCCTCGATCGTCGCCGAGCATCTGGGCATCCCGTTCGATCAAATCGAAATGGACCCGCGCCTGATGGAAATCACCCTGGGTGATTTCGACGGTGCCCCCGGCTGGGACTGGATCGATTCCCGATTGTCGTCAGATGACCGGGACCGCTACCACGCCGATCGCTGGAACTTTCGCTATCCCAACGGAGAGTGCAGCCAGGACGTTCAGGATCGGGTCCGGCCTGTTCTGGAAGAGGTCCGTGCGCGCGGCGGCATCTCGGTGATCGTCGCCCATGGGGTTGTGAACAAGATCCTGCGGGGCCTGCACCTGAATCTGACCCGCGACCAGACCTTCGCGCTCGACCGACCGCAGGACGCTTTTTTCCGCCTTCATCCGGGCGGCGAAGCGCGGATCGAGGTCGACGCGGCCCCCTCCCCGCTCGCCGAACACGCGGTCTAAGGGCCAAACCCGGAATGGACGCCATGCTTCGCGCACTCGATCGGGTGATGGCGGCTGTGAACTGGCCTGCGCTCGGAGTCTGGTCCTGGCGGCAGACCAAACGCCTGTTGCTGATCGCTGCGGTCGTTACCGGATTGGTCGGACTGCTATACGGCGCCCGCTGGTCCTGCGAGATGAACCCGGCCTGCCCGTGGGATCAACTCTATTTGAAACGATCCCATCACCCTGGGATTGGCGACGCATTCCGAATTGTGTAGACCGGAAGGGCGCCGGGCAATTTTCCGGCGCACGGCCCCGTGGCGGAATTGGTAGACGCACGCGACTTAAAATCGCGAGCCTTCTGGGCGTGGGGGTTCAAGTCCCCCCGGGGCCACCATATGCTATTTAAGAGATTGATTCGACAAAGAAATCCAAAACGTACGCCACAGATTACTGTATGAAAACCCGCATGTATGTTGGCGCACCGCCATGTTCTAAGCAACGAAGTATGGTAGATCGTCCTTTGATGAACATCCCAGCGTGACAATTCGTTCGGTTACTTTTATCGCACGTTGGTATTTGGCCTCACATTCGGCTCGCGACAGACTGTTCAGCATTGGTCCCACAATCGAGACTCCGTAGTTGGCCTGAAGAGTGCGCACCTCACGACGGGAATCCAAACCGTCCGCCAACCAACCAAGATCGAATTCCATTTTCTTGGCGACAAAGCGCCGGTTGTCGATCAGTTCCCGGCGAATTTCCGCCTCTATTTTCAGTGTGTCCTCCCAATATTGCCCTTCGGTATCGGCAACATAGGAGGACGACTTCACAAAGGCCAAGCAGAACAGGAGATAAGCCATCTCCTTATCATTTGCCGTACGCCATGCGGTGTCCTCCAGACTTTCCCAGACAGAGATATTCAGGCTCTCATAAATCTCCGGGACCCTTGAAAAGAATATTTTATGTAATTTATTATCATTGATAGATAAATTTAATTGCTGTGCTTTGTAAATATCAACCGCTGCGTACTTGTTACAGACCGGACAGGTATCTCCCTCAAAAAAGTCTTTTCTATAAATATGGGAGCATGGAATCCCCTGCTCCACCTCATTCTTACAAAGAAGGTAGGTTTCCGGGTTCTCCTCATCGTCTTGCTGCTGTCCAATCCAGTTAAACCGGTTTTGAAACTGCAGGAAGGATCGAGGCGGGCTCCAAAGCGTCCACTTTAACCTCTCTACCGGACCGAAGGTCGTCCAATTCGAACTGACGTCAATGACGATGCATTCGGCTTTCCTCGGCGAGGACCGAAGACCGCGACCGATCGATTGCCCCCACAAGACCTTCGATAACGTTGGCCGCATGTGAACGATGATATTGCACTCGGGATTGTCCCAACCTTCGATCAGAACACCGACCGAAACGAGCGCCTCGATATCCCCCTTATCATGCGCCGCAAGGATGCGTCGGCGTTCTCGCAGCGGCGTTCCGGAGGTAATCGTCGCCGTGCTAATTCCAATTCTTCTAAGCCGCTCTTCGGTGATTTCGGCAATCCGTATGTCAGGGCAGAACCATGCTGAAATCGGAATTGGCTTAACGTTGTTTCGCTCTTCCATATAGGCTCGCGTGGCGCAATCAAGCATCGACGATTTGATGATTTCATCGGTCAATCTGGAGACCGGGTACTCGCCAGAGCTGACTTCAATACCGTCCAGATTCAAATCATGGATGAAATGCGGTCGGTACCTCGGTCGGACCAAGATACCTTCTTCGATCAGATCCTGAATATCCGCGCAGTCGATAATGGCATCAAAAGCCAAGTTCAACTGGTCGCGCTGGTCACCGGTCCGTCGCTCAGGCGACGCCGTCAGGCCCATAAAATGCGCGTCCGCTTTTCCACGCTCGCGAAACAGATCAATTATACGCCGATACCCTCTGCCGTTCGGCGAGACCCGGTGGGCCTCATCTACAATGATCAGGTCCGCTTTCGGGATGGCGTCTTCGAGCACATCCCGCGCGCGCATACTTGTCGAGAGGAGGATATCGTAGTCTTTGAAAGCCTCGCCTTTGTCGGAGATCTTTAGTGTTTTGACGCGACGCCCCTTGTTCAGCGCCGCCTGAAGCTGGTCCAGCAAAACCAATCGATGGCAGAGGACGACGACTTTTTTGCCGTCGTAGAACCGATCGATGATTTCCCGAGCAAGAACCGTTTTTCCAGCTCCCGTTGGAGCCTTGAGAATAAAACGCTTGTAGTTATTACGTATGGACAGGAAGTCGTCGATAACATTCTGCTGCCAGCGGCGGAGCTTCATGGTTTAAAACTATCTCTCTTTTACAATTTGAGAATAAGGAAAGTTGGCCAACAGTCACATCTTAAACCGCGCCGAACGCTCAGCCAGGCGGCTGGCAATTTCCTTCGATGAGTCCGATCTGTTTCAATCCTTCCCGTTCCGCTTAAGGTCATTCGCCATGCGGTTTCGCAACAAGCCGCCATCCCGTGTCGTTCCACGACAGGGAGACCCTGCTGGCGGACCCTCGAAAGGCAGAAACATCCGAAATTCTGAGCCAAAGACCGTTAGGGCGTTGTCATAGCAACTCCCAAGGCTCAAGGGAATCACGAACGACGTCATGCTAAAGTGGTGATTTGACGCCACTCGTCCAGTGCGGCGTCGCTACCTTGTTTGAAAGGTTCACGGATGTCTCGGTGACGGACCTGACGCTGGAGATCCCATCTTCAAGGCCGAAAGGATGATGTTGGGCTTGCGGCGGGGGCCGGTGACGGCAGCTTTGCCATACCGCGAACGCCAGGCGAAACGCTTCAGCCCCAAATCGGGTCGATGAAGCGGATCCTATTCTATCGGTCTCTCCGGATCAGGCTCCGGACCGGCTGATCGGTCCGGAGCCTAGAGGCAAGTCAGGCTATATCTTCGGGCTCAAGCGCACATCGGCCGAACGGTCGGCCTTACGGACCTATTTGGCCTTCTTTCCGCCGAGCGAGGCCAGCGGCTTCGGCGTGAAGGAATTTGCGGTTGCCAAGATTTTCTCTTTGTCTTGTTTCGGCTTTTTAGCCTCTTTGTTGCCGCGCTGGTTGTTACCTTTGCCCATGGTCTCGTCCTCTAAAATGCAGCGACACGGTGCCGGAACAGCAGGGTGATGACTGCAACTCTCCGCCGACCGCTTTCGAAGCCAGTCGGCGGTCTGACAGTGACATGTCCCAGAGGTCGTGTCCGAGGGAATTAATCCCAAGCTCGCGGATCCGTGACGTTTCGAACTGGGCCGTTCAGGACAGAAGCCTGTTCACCACACCGGCGCCTCATCCAGGGTCGAGACATGCGCCGCAACAACCTTCCAACCGAGATCCGGAAACTTCACCATTGTCTGACTTTGCCGACCAATCCCTGTCCGCAACC
>CALAHL010000306.1 GCA_937891725.1 uncultured Rhodospirillaceae bacterium
GCCGCGCCGGCGCTGGCGGCAGTGTGCACCGTGATCGTGAAACCGGCCGAGCAGTCCTCGCTGACGACCCTGGCTTTTGCCGAGATCTGCCGCGTTGCAGGCCTGCCCGAGGGCGTGGTCAACTGCGTCACCGGCTACGGCGCAGAGGCTGGTGCGGCTCTGATTTCGCATCCCGGGATCGACGGGATCACTTTTACCGGCTCAGTTGCCACAGGTCGAAAGATCGGCGAGGCGGCGGGCAAGAACCTCAAGCCGGTGGTACTGGAGCTGGGGGGCAAGAACCCGATCCTCGTCTTCGACGACGCCGATATCGAAGACGCTGTCGAGGTCGTGCTCGACGGTGCCTTCGACAATTGCGGGCAGGTCTGTTCTTCGGTTTCGCGGCTGGTGCTTCACGAGGACATCCACGATACCTTCCTCGTCAAATTGACCGAGGCTGCACGCCGAGTCACCGTGGCCCCGGGTCTCGACGACGCGATGATCGGCCCACTGGTCTCGAAAGAGCAGTACCGCAAGGTCATCGCTCATATCGACGGCGCGATCGCCGATGGCGCCAAGCTGTTGCTTGGCGGCGGGCGGCCCGACTGCATTGACGATGGATGGTTCGTTGCGCCGACGATCTTCGCCGAAGTCGACCCGGCCAGTGACATCGCCAGCCAGGAAACCTTCGGACCGGTCGCCACCGCCTTCCGTTTTCGCACCGAGGCGGAGGCGCTGGAACTGGCCAATCGGCTGACCTACGGCCTCGTCGCCGGGGTCTACACCAAGGACATCGATCGAGCATTGCGAGTGTCGCGGCAGATCCGCGCGGGGTCGGTCTGGATCAACGGCTGGTTCATCGGCGGCCTGCAGGCCCCCACCGGCGGATCCCGCGACAGCGGCGTCGGCCGCGAGCGCGGCCAGGCTGGGATCATGAATTACGTCGCCCTGAAAAATATCGGCATCCGCGTCGCCCGCTGACGCCATCAAAACCACATCAAAACCACATCAAAGGAACAGTGAAGACCATGCCTACTATCACCGATATCGAGCACTTCACCATCGAGACCAACGACAAGCACTGCTTAAACCAGATCGCCGCGCGGACCCTGAAGAACGGCGACATCCTTGCCGTTTTCAACGAGGAACGCTTTCCGATCCACCACGACACCGGCCAGACCCGGATCACCCGCTCGCGCGATGGAGGCAAGACCTGGGAGGCTTCCACGGTCGTCTATCCCTGGTCGGACGTCGAGGGGAACTGGGATTGCGGCATCTGCGAAATGGAAGATGGCACGCTGATCGTAAACTTCACCATCACCGCCTTCTTCAAGCGCGGCCAGAAGCACCTGCAGCCCTCTTGGGCCTCTGGTCCCCTGACTGAGCAATGGGGCGACTGGACCTGGGTGCACAAGCTTCGCGCCTGGATCGGAACCTATGTCGTCTTTTCGCACGACGGCGGCGAGACCTGGTCCGACAAACCCATCGCCTGCAACGTACGCCCGATGAAGCACGCCGGTTGTCGGATCGGCTGCTGGCAGATGCCCGACGGAGGGCTGCTGATGGGGCTTTATGGCCGGATGCACGGCTACGAGGAAGAAGGCGAAGGCGAGACCACGCGGTCCTTTCTGATCAAGTCCGAGGACGGCGGTAGAAACTGGGAATACTTCTCGACGCTGGCCTACGATCCCGCGAACATCATCGACTACGAGGAACCGGCGATCCTGCGGTTGAAGGACGGGCGGCTGGTGTGCTTCATGCGCACCCATGTAAACCCGTCGTCGGATGCCAAGAACATGGTGATGACCATTTCCGAGGACGACGGCTTTTCTTGGGCGCCGCCAAAATGGACCAACATCTGGGGTTTCCCGCCCGAGCTGATCACGCTGCAGGACGGCCGCTACCTGATGATATACGGCTATCGCAAACCGCCTTATGGCGTGCGCGGGATCATCTCGGAAGACGGCGTGACCTGGGACGTTAAGAGCGAGTTCGTCATCCGCGAAGGCGGCGTGCCCGGACAGTCCAAGGGCGACAAGGTTGCGACGAAGGAAGGCTTCATGGCTGGCGGACACGGCGGCGGGGCGATCAATTGGGAGCACCCGGGTATCTACCAGCACATCGGCTATCCCTCGATCGTGCAGGTCGAGGACGGCACCTGCGTCGCGCTGTACCACGAATGGTCCGAGGATGAGATTCCGAAGCAGTACGTACGCTGCACGCGCTTCAAGGTCTGAAGCGCCGCGAAGATAGGCCCGGCGTCTCGTCAGGACGCCGGGCCTGGCCCACTAAGCGCAAACAAGAGAAGAACGAGCATGAGCGACGTCGAACTGATTGGGGTCGGAAAGACCTTCGGGACACTCGAGGTGATCGAGAAGGTCGATCTGCACCTGAAATCAGGCGAGTTGATCGTGTTTGTAGGACCGTCCGGCTGCGGCAAGTCCACCCTGCTGCGGATGATCTGCGGTCTCGAGAGCCTGACGCGTGGCGACCTGCGGATCGGCGGCAAGTCCATGCGCGAGGTCGACGCTTCGAAGCGCGGCGCGGCGATGGTCTTCCAGAGCTACGCGCTCTATCCGCATATGACGGTAGCAGAGAATATCGCCTTCCCGCTGAGGATGGCCGGGATGAGCAAATCGGCCCGGCTGGCGAAGGCACGCGAGGCGACGACTGTGCTGCAGATGGAGTCCATGCTGGACCGATATCCGCGCCAGCTGTCCGGCGGGCAGCGACAACGGGTCGCCATTGGCCGCGCGATCGTGCGCGAGCCGGACGTATTTCTGTTCGACGAGCCCTTGTCGAACCTCGATGCCGAGCTGCGGGTCCAGATGCGGTTGGAGATCACCGACCTGCACCGCAAGCTAGGCACTACTATGATCTATGTGACCCACG
>CALAHL010000307.1 GCA_937891725.1 uncultured Rhodospirillaceae bacterium
CTGTTCATGCTGGGAGCCTCGACGGCACTGTTCTTCGCGGGCGCCAATCCCTGGCTGGTCTTTGTGTTCGTGGTCCTGCACGGCTCCGGTTACGGCATCACCAGCATCGTGCGCCCGGTGGTGACGGCGGGTCTGCTGGGGCGGGTCGGGTTCGGCGCCATCTCAGGCGCGATGGCAGTCGGATTCATGGGCGGCATCGCCCTCTCGCCGGTGCTCGCCTCCAAGATCTGGAGCTGGGGCGGCTATGATCTGGTGCTCGAGACCGCCTTCGGCGCGGTGTTCGTGGGGCTGATCTCCTACGCGCTCGCCCAGATCAGCGCCCGCCGGATGTCGGGCCAGATGCCTCAGTAGGGCAGGCCGACATAGTTCTCGGCGAGGGCCGTCATCGCCGCTTCGGATTGGACCACGTAGTCCAGTTCCGCCTCCTGCATCTTGCGCTTGAACGGCGGATCGTCCGGGAAATGGTGGAGCAGCGAGGTCATCCACCAGCTGAACCGTTCGCTTTTCCAGATCCGGCGCAGGCAGGTCTCGGAATAGCTTTCGATCAGCGCAGTCGAGCCGCCCCCATAGAATGCAGTCAACGCGCGGCTGAGATAGTGGATGTCCGAGGCCGCCAGGTTCAGGCCCTTGGCACCGGTTGGCGGGACGATATGTGCCGCGTCCCCCGCCAGGAACAGTCGCCCGAACCGCAGGGGTTCGGCCACGAAACTGCGCAGCGGCGCGATGCTCTTCTCGATCGACGGTCCGGTCACCAGGGTGGCCGCGTGCTCCGGTGACAGCCTCGACCGCAGCGCCTCCCAGATCCGATCATCGGGCCAGTCTTCCAGCTTCTCGTCGAGCGAGCATTGGATGTAGCAGCGGGTCCGGGTGGCGGATCGCATGCTGAACAGGGCGAACCCGGCGTCATGGCTCGCATAGATCAGCTCATCCGAGACCGGTGGCGTGTCCGCCAGGATGCCGAGCCAACCGAACGGATAGACCTGCTCATAGGTCTTGAGGACATGGGGCGGGATGCTCAAGCGGCTGGCGCCGTGAAATCCGTCGCAGCCGGCGACGAAATCGCAACGCAACTCCTGAGGAGCGCCATTCTTAAGGTATCGGACAACAGGCGTCTCACTCTCCAGTTCGTGGAGGGAAACGCCGTCGGCCTCAAATATAATGTTGTCGTCCTGGGCGACACGCGCTTCGATAAGATCCTTCGTGACTTCGGTCTGCCCATAAACCGTCACCACTTTCCCGCCGGTCAGTCCGCGCAGATCGATCCGATGGTGGTCCCCCTTGAAGGCGATCTCGAACCCGTCATGGACCAGGCCCTCCCGGTCCAGCCGCGCTGCAACGCCGGCC
Organism: uncultured Rhodospirillaceae bacterium; assembly: GCA_937891725.1. Classification (GTDB taxonomy): domain Bacteria; phylum Pseudomonadota; class Alphaproteobacteria; order Thalassobaculales; family Thalassobaculaceae; genus JANSYC01. Next base: position 1,345 of record CALAHL010000307.1, read on the forward strand.
TCTCGCAGGAGATCGACGGTTCCCTGCTCCAGGACGCCGGCCCGAATACGACCCTCAACATAGGCACGCGTCTGTCGTTCCAGAATGACCGACCTAATCCCTTGCTGACTCAAAAGTTGGCTCAGCAAGAGCCCGGCTGGTCCGGATCCGATGATGGCGACTTGGGTGTCCATAACTCGAATCCCTGTCTAACTTGGTGGAACCGGGGCCGGAGCCTAGTTGGTTCATGGGCTTACATAATTCGATTCCGCAGTTCGGAAAAAGTACCACAGTTTTTAGGGTCAAGTTCCTTGACAAAAAACTACGAAAAACATCGACGAACGCCGAACCAATCCCTATCTGTCCGAAAACCATAAAGGAGTTTGCAATGGAATATGGCGCCGATGAACATGGCTGGCACCCAACAACCAAGATCGGAAAGTTGCTGCACCACGAAGCAACACCCGGAGTGCTGTTGGCACTGGCGGCCGCTCTGGCGCTGTACGCGGATAACTCGGTCTTTGCCGGGTGGTATGATGCGATCCTGAGCGTCCCTTTCACGGTCTCGCTCGGCGATGCCGGGCTCAGCAAGGCGCTGCTGCTCTGGATCAATGACGGGTTGATGGCGATCTTTTTCTTCCTGGTGGGACTTGAGATCAAACGCGAGGTGAAAGCCGGAAAACTGTCCTCGCTTCGAACCGCGACCTTGCCGGCCGTGGCCGCCGTCGGTGGTATGGCGGCGCCCGCCGTCATCTACGCGCTGATCAATATGAACACGCCCGAGGCGCTTGGCGGTTGGGCGATTCCAGCTGCGACCGACATCGCCTTCGCGCTCGGCGCGCTGGCGCTTCTCGGGTCCCGAGTCCCCGCGTCTCTAAAGGTGTTTCTGCTGGCGTTGGCGGTCCTGGACGATCTGGGCGCGATCGTGATCATTGCGCTGTTTTATACCGCCAATCTGTCGGTTGGCGCCCTGGTGGTGGCGGGTGTCGGCCTGGCCGTTCTGATCGCCATGAACCTGCTGGGGGTGCGGAAGATCTCGCCGTATGTCTTGATCGGCGTGGTGATCTGGGTCGCGGTGCTCAAGTCCGGGGTGCATGCGACCCTGGCCGGCGTGGCGATCGCCTTCACCATTCCCTTGACCAAGTCAGGTGATGACGAGGCCCCGCTGGTGAAGCTCGAGCATCTGCTGCACCCTTGGGTCGCGTTCTTCATCCTGCCGGTGTTCGCCTTCGCCAATGCCGGTGTTCCACTGTCCGGATTGAGTTTTTCGGACTTCCTGGCGCCACTCCCACTCGGCATCGCTCTGGGCTTGATCCTGGGTAAGCCACTGGGCATTTTTGCCTGCGCCTATGGTGCCGTACGGCTCGGGTTCGCGAGCCTGCCATCCGGCGTCACCTGGATGCAGATCTACGGCGTGTCCCATCTGGCGGGTATCGGATTCACGATGAGCCTGTTCATCGGAACCCTGGCGTTCGGCGATCCGGCCTTGCAGTCGGAGGTAAGGCTTGGCGTTTTGGGGGGCTCAGGCGTGTCGATCATCCTGGGGATGGGTGTCTTGTGGGCTGCGATCCGCAGTCGCGCTGCCGAGGATGCCCGCGCCCTCGCATAGGGGTGCGCTGCTGCACGGAAAGGGCCGCCAAAATTGGCGGCCCTTGGACGTTGGGAAATGCCGTCGGCGAGGCCTATTGGGCGTCGACCCGTTCGCCCTGAAGCTGACATCCTGGAAGTGCCAGTTTCAGGAATGCCGGTGCGATGTCCTCGGGCGTCTTGAGGGTCATCGGATCCTCACCGGGGAAGGCGGCGGCCCGCATGCCGGTGCGGGTGGCGCCAGGGTTCAGCAGGTTGATGCGCATGTTCGAATTCCGGCTCTCACCTGCATAGGAACGGACCATAGCCTCGACGGCGGCCTTCGAGACGGCATAGGCACCCCAGAACGGGCGTTCGCCGATCGCAGCACCCGATGTGACGAAGATCGCGCGACCGGCATCCGACTGGCGGAGCAGGGGATCGACGGACCGGATCAGCCGGTGGCAGGCCGTCAGATTGGCGGCCATCACCTCGTCCCAGATCTTCAGATCGTATTGGTGGATCGGCATCAGAGTGCCCAGCAGACCGTGATTGGCGACCAGAATGTCCAGCTTGCCCCATCGCTCGAATATAGAGGCGCCGAGGCGATGGACTGCGTCGGTGTCGGTCACATCCATCGGCACCAGGGTCGCCGAGCCCCCGGCGGCCTTCACCCGGTCGTCGGTTTCCTCAATGCCTCCCACGGTCCGAGAGACCAGAATCACGTGTGCCCCTTCGCGGGCGAAAAGCTCGGCGACCGCCGCACCAATGCCGCGGGAGGCGCCGGTGATC
>CALAHL010000308.1 GCA_937891725.1 uncultured Rhodospirillaceae bacterium
CGATGGCCGTTTGGACCGGGGGCGCCCCGCGTTCGGTCGTGCCGTCTCGATCCGTTCAAGCGCCGCAGCCACATCCTGACAGAGTGCGTCATAGGGCCGCGTGCCGGTCTCACCCCGCGCGATCAGCACGTAGTCGCGACCCGGCTTGGCCTGCCCGGACAGCACGTCGTTCACCGCGGCCCGCAGCCGGCGGCGCGCCCGGTTCCGGTGCACGGCGTTTCCGACCTTCTTGCTCGCGGTATATCCGACCCGGGCGACAGAGGGATCGGACGCGGTTTCAGTATTGCCAGCCTCCACCGACCGCTCGCGCATCTGCAGAACAAGCCCGGGCATCGCTACCTTACGAGCACGAGAAGCGCGCAAAAAATCTGCGCGCTGCTTCATGATTTCGATTTTCGGTGCGCCGGATGTGCGCATGACGACAACTCCCGGCGCGACGGATCCGGAGACCCCGGCCCTAAGCGGACAGCTTGGCGCGGCCCTTCGAGCGACGGTTCGCAAGAACGCGGCGACCGCCGACGGTGGCCTTGCGCGCACGAAAACCGTGGCGGCGTTTACGGACCAGAACGCTAGGCTGATATGTACGTTTCACAACTTGTCTCCGACACGCGCGTCTTCAGGTTTTGCAAGAGCGAGGGGATATATCGAACCCAGCCGCGCAAGTCAACGCGCGTGGTGGCCGCTCAGAGGTCGAAAGCCTGTTTCGCCCGGTCGATCACGGACAGCGCCACCGCTTTGGTGGTCATCTTGGCCCGCAGCTCCGCCATCACCCGCCCCAGCAATCTGGCATAGACCTGTTCGCCCTGGCGCGTCGCGAAAAACTCCTCGCCCTGGCTGTCCAGCAGATTGCAGGCGGTCAGGACCTCGAATCTGGGGAAATGGGTCATCGTCAGGGACGGGCATTCCGGCAGATCGCGGAACAGCGGGATGCAGTGGTTCATCATGATCTCGTAATGCCGCAGACAGTCCCATCCCGACTTCTTCATGGTCGTTCCGAACAGACTGCGGGCGTAGTCACCATAATACCCCGCCTCGGTGTCGTAGATATAGGTCGACCGGTCGGCCGGCGTGATGAAGGCGATTGTCCGGTCCTTGTCCGGCGGGACGGGTAGAATCTTCTCCTCCGGGATACCGAACCCGATCGGCAGCACGCCGGGCATCGGCCCGGTCAGCTCCCGCTTGAAGTAAAGCCCCCGGTTCAGGAACGCCGCGTTCAGGTGGGTGTCGTCCTCGCCGTCGACGAACACCACCTTATCTCCATAGGCATCGAAGACATCCAGCAGCAGCGTGTGGCTGCGCCTAACCCCGCCATAAATCACCAGATCGAAATCGCGGGCCCGGATCCGGCGTTGGATGTCGGACCGGTCGATCGCATCCACCCCATCCAACAGGCCGTAAAGCGTGAAACCGCGGCCATACAGGTCCGCAGGATCGGTCCCGCGCCGCGCGATCTCATCGGCATACATGAACCAGAGCGGCTCGAAATCCACCACGTCGGCGCCGAACAGGCTCCGCAACCCGTGGAACAGCACATCCTGCTGATAGTCCTGGTTGCGGGGATCGCCGATAAACAGAATCTTCATGCGCGTCTGGCCCTAGGTGCGGAACTTGAAATCGAACGCCTCACCGTGCCGGACGAACTGCCCGATCGACGGGGACGGAAAATGCGCGGTGCAGATCAGGGTGTCGGTCTCGCAATATTTGTCCATCAGGGCAACCCGCGTGGCCTTGGCCTGATCCCGGTCGACATCCGGACGGGCCACCAGATCCGGATAGCGGCATTGCAGCGGTGAGTGGATCACATCGCCGAGCACCACCGCGTCCTGGCCAGCCGACGTCAGGTGGACCGAGAAATGATCCGGGGTATGCCCGGGTGTCGGCTCCAGATGCAGGCCGTGATCGAAGGCATGGTCGCTGTCGACCAGATCGACCCGCCCCGCCTCGACGATCGGCAACACGCTGTCGACGAAATGCGGCACCGGGCTCTCGGAATTGGTCTTCTCCCAATGCGCAAGCTCCTTGCGCGAGAACACATAGCGCGCGTTCGGAAAGGTCGGCACCCACCTTCCGTCCAACAGCTTGGTGTTCCACCCCACATGATCCGGATGCAGATGGGTGCACATGACGTAGTCGATATCCTCGACCGTCACGCCGGCCGCCGTCAGGGCGTCCATGTAGGCGGTGTCGGTCTTGTGGTGCCAATGGGCCCGGGTGGGACGATCCTTGTCGTTGCCGATGCAACTGTCGATCAGGATGGTCGAGCGGCCGTCGCGGATCAGGTAGGACTGCATCGGAAAGACGAAAAGATCCGTCCCCGGCCCCAACGCCAGTGGTTCCAGCCAGGATCGGTTCTCTTCCAGCAGTTCCCGCGTGAGCGTGGGCAGGAATTCGAGCGCGTTGAAGGCAGCAACCTCCTGCTCGAGGATCCGGTCGACCCGGATGTCTCCGACGGAAAAACTCAAGGTCATGACAGCCTCCCGTTATCAGTCCCACATTGGTGCTCGGCAGTATCGACGGTGGCGCGCGCACGGGCAATCATTCGGAGCCGGGTGCAGCGCGTTCTTCGGATTTCAGCTCAAAGCTCAACACCTGAAACCCATTGTACTCGACCAACCCCATAACCCTCATCCCGATCGCCTCCAACACCCTGCGGCTGGCCACATTCTCCTGCGCCGTCATCGCCGTAACCCGCTCGAGATTCAACCGGTCGAAGGCGAAATCCAGACAGGCGCGGGCCGCCTCCCGGCCATGGCCCTGCCCCCAGGCCGAGCGCGCCAGCACATACATCAGTTCGGCCTCGTGGCTCGGGTCGGAGCCCTCGCCCGGCTCCAGCCCGGCATAGCCGATCACGGCACCGGTCGCCTGCTGCTCGATCGCCCAAACCCCGAAGCCGCGCGCCCATTCCTTGCGATAGCGTTTGATCCGACCGAGCGCGATCTCCCGCGCGAACGGGGCCAGCACCTCGCCGCCGGGCATGAAGCGGATCACCTCAGGGTCGGCGCGCAGATCGGTGAAGGCCTGCAGGTCGGCGTCGACAAAGCCGCGCAGGACCAGACGCTCGGTCTCGAGCCTTGGGATATCGATCTGGTGCGGTCTGGGCATAAGCCTTGATCCGGTGGCGGACTTGAATACAGGCACGGGTGGCTGGATACTCCGTTCCCTATCCCGATACCACCATCAGCTTCGTGAGGCCCCATGCCGATCCTCAACCGTATCGCCGAATTCCACGCCGAGATGACCGAGTGGCGCCGCGATCTGCACGCCCATCCGGAACTCGGCTTCGAAGAGCATCGCACCAGCGATTTCATCGCGGCGAAACTGCGGGATTTCGGGATCGAGGTGCACCAGGGTCTCGCCGGGACCGGCGTGATCGGGGTGCTGAAATCCGGCGCCTCCGGCCCGGCGATCGGTCTGCGCGCGGATATGGACGCCCTGCCGATCCAGGAGAAGGGCGATCATCCGCACCGCTCCCAGAACGCCGGAAAGATGCACGCCTGCGGCCATGACGGACACACGACCATGCTGTTGGGGGCGGCAAAGTATCTGGCCGAGACCCGGAATTTCGACGGCACCGTCCACTTCATCTTCCAGCCGGCCGAGGAAGGCTTGGGCGGCGGAGAGAAGATGGTTCAGGAGGGGATGTTCGACCGGTTCGACTGCAAGACGGTCTGGGGCATGCATAACTGGCCGGGGCTTCCGGTCGGGGAATTCGCAGTCGCACCGGGTCCGATGATGGCCGCTCGCGACAATTTCGAGATCACCATCCAAGGCCGGGGCGCGCATGCCGCCATGCCCCACCAGGGCGTCGACCCGGTGGTGGTTGGCGCGCAGATCGTGCTGGCGCTGCAGACCATAACCAGCCGGAATCTCGACCCCCAGGAGGCCCTGGTGGTCTCGGTCACCCAGTTCCATGCGGGCGACGCGTTCAACGTGATCCCGGACAGCATCGTGCTGCGCGGCACCTGCCGGGTGTTCAATCCGAAGATTCAGGAGACTCTGGAGGACCGCATCCGCCAGATCGCAGACGGGGTGTGCGCGGCCTTCGGCGCCAGCGCAAAACTAAATTACATGAAGGGCTATCCCGCGACCGTGAACGATGCCGGTCAGGCCGAGGTGGCGGCAAAGGTCGCCGAGCGGGTGGCAGGCGAAGGCCGGGTCGACCGCAATCCGAAGCCGGCCATGGGGGCGGAAGACTTCTCATATATGCTGAACGAGCGGCCGGGTGCGTATATCTGGGCCGGCAATGGCGACACCGCTGGGGTGCATCACCCGGAATACGACTTTAACGACGAGTTGCTGACCCACGGTGCCAGCTATTGGGCCACCCTGGTCGAAACGCAGTTGGCGAAGTAACCCGCTTATTCCGGCGCGCGATCCGGTTGCTCGCCGACCCGGTGCGGCGGATTGCGGTGCTCAAGCTCCAGCAGCAGGGCGGTGTGATCGTGGCCGGCGATGTCGCGATCGTACAACGCCTGGAACATGGACCGCGCCAGGGTCACGAACGGCAGGGTTAGACCGCAATCCGTCGCAGCCTCGATTACCGCGTTGAGGTCCTTCAGAATATTGCGGACCTGCCCACCGGGCATCCAATTCCGCTCGAGGATCCGCTGACCGTGCTCCTGCAGAACCCGGCTTTCGGCAAATCCGCCGCGCAGGGCATCGCGCACCGCCGCCGGGTCGGCACCGCCGGCAGAAGCCAGCAGCATCGCCTCGGACAGTCCACCAATCGAAACCGACAGGATCGCCTGATTGCAGAGCTTGGCGAGTTGCCCTGAGCCGTCCGGGCCGACCCGTGTCGGCTGGCCCATCGCGGACAGCACCGGCATCGCCTCAAGAAAGGCTTGGCGGTCGCCGCCGACCATGATGGCCAAGCCCGCCTCTTCCGCCCCACGGGTTCCGCCCGAGACCGGCGCGTCGAGATGACGGACACCCTGGCGTTCCAGGCGCGCGGCGTGCTCCTTCTCGGTCTTGGGCGGGATCGAACTCATGTCGACGAAGACGGCCCCCTGGGGCATCGCCTCGGCAACCCCAAGGTCGAACAGAATGTGCTCCACCGCCGCAGCATTGGTGACCATACAGATCACGATGTCCGAATCCCGAACCGCATCCGCAGCGTCCATGGCGACCCGAATTCCGGTCTCGGCGGACAGCGCCTCGGCCTTCTGGGGGGTCCGATTCCAGACGGTGACTGGGAAATCGGCTTTTGCGATATGCCGGGCCATGTGCCGACCCATCAGACCGATACCAAGGACTGCGACACGCGATGACGGCATAGCCGGTTCTTTCAATCGAATGAGAAGGTCTTCTGGTCAGGCGAACGCGGTTCCCTGCCCGGCGGCAAGAGCCGCCTGAAACGAGCGGGCTTTCCCCGCGACGGTATCAGCACTATCGCCCGGTTTGTAAAGTGCAGAGCCGAGACCGAAACCGCTGGCACCGGACGGCCACCACGCTGCCATCGCCGACGGCGTGATCCCGCCGACGGGCAGCACCGGCAGCGCCGGCGGCAACACCGCGCGCAGCGCTTTCAGACCAACCGGCCCGGCAATCTCCGCCGGGAACAGCTTCAGCCCGTCCGCCCCCGCCGCGATCGCCGCGAACGCCTCGGTCGCCGTGAACGCGCCGGGCAGCGCTAGCATATCCCTGGATTTGGCCGCGCGGATGACTGCGGGATCCCCATGCGGCATCACGATGAGTCGGCCGCCCGCAATCCGAACGTCGTCAACCGCGCCCGGCCGGATCACCGTACCGGCACCGATCAGCGCCCGGTCGCCGAACGCATCGGCAAGCCGGGCGATGCTGTCGAGGGGAGCCGGAGAGTTGAGCGGAACCTCGATGATCGCGAAACCGCTGTCGATCAGCACCTGGCCGATCGCCACCACCTCGTCCGGCTTCACCCCCCGGAGAATCGCGACCAGCGGACATCTGGACAGCCAAGTCGTGAGATCCATTGTCATTCCATCATCCCTCCCCGCGCGCCGACTGCAGCGGCTCGGCAAGCAGCCACAGCCCCCGTGCCGTTGCATGCCGATCGGCCGGCTCGGTCGGCATGCCCAAATGGTGCAAGGCCGATTGGTACAAACCCACCAAACCTTGGTCGCCGATCAGAACAATCGGGGCCTGATCGGTCACCTCGAGCGACTGACATGCGGCCCGGATTTCGGTCCCGATCACCAGGCCCGACAGGAAAGCCCCGGCCCGCTCCGGAGGCAGTTCACCGAACAGACCGGAGGCGCGCACGCCAAACGCATGGTGCAGAAACCCGCCCGGCTGACCCGAGCGCGCGACCCCGGCCAAAAAGCTCGCATCGTCCCAGGCGGCATGCTCGATGGTGCGCCCCAAGATCGAATGCCGCCGCAACACATCGAACATTTCACCCGTCATATGGGTCGAGAAATCCTCAATCCGTCCGGCGTGCACCTTGACCCATTTCGAATGAGTTCCCGGCAAACAGGCGATCTGCGGACCCGCATCATCCAGGGAGGACAACGCGCCGAGCACCTGAACCTCCTCGCCCCGCATCACGTCTGGCACGCCGCCCGAATCTCGGGTCGAGACACCGGGCGCGATATGAATCTGCCGCCCGCGGGCGAGCGTCACCGGAAGCAGGCCGGCGGACAGATCCGACAGGCTGGCGGGACATGGCAGGTAGGGCGCCTCAACCCAGCCATTTCGGCTTCCGATCATACCGGACAGCACAACGGGCGCTCCGGCATGGGCATCCAGCCAATCGCCGATCAGGTGTTCAAGAGCACCCTCGAAATCCCCATCGTCGACCGCAAGAATTCCGGCCGGAGCGGAGCGGACTTCCAGCACGGCACCGCCCGCTTCAAGACGATAGGCACGGAACGAACTGGTTCCCCAATCGATACCAATGGCACCAGTCTCATCCATCGGGATGTGGCGTCACTGGCTCGCGAGGCAGATCCCCCGCCATTCCGCGTCGCGTGCCTCCCACCAAGCCTCAATGTTGGCAGGCAGGTGCGGCCAGGAGCGGGAACTGGCGACCGCAATCCAGAGCAGGTGGCAATAGATCGCGATATCACCCCAATCCGGGCCATTGGCACCAAAGTTGGCCCTCTCTCCAAGATCCTTCTCGAGTCGTCCGAGGGCAAAGGCAAGATCGAGCTCGATCACATTGCGCATCTCTTCGAGCTCGACGAACCGGTGGCCAAAACGGGCCTCCCGCGAGGCTTGGTAGATCTCACTGTCTCCCGGCACCAGAAGCCTGAGCACGTCGGGTGCGACCAGCCTATCGATCCGGTCCATCAGATCGCCCTGACAGCTCATCAGCAGCGCATCCGAGCTGGGGCTGCGCAGGCGGTGTGAATCATCCAGGCGATCCAGAGCCGCCGCAATGTCGTCGGAACCGACGATCAGGTCTTCCGCAATCTTCAGAACCGGAACTTCGCGCGCGCCGGTCGCCGCCTGAAGCTTATCGACATCCGCGAACGAGATCTGGATCCGCTCGTGGTCGATGCCCTTCTGCGCGAGCGCAATCCGGACACGCCAACATATCGGGCTGGGACTGCGTCCCTCGAGACCCGCACGCTCGTAAAGAACTGGTCTGTCCGTCATCGTCATGGATCCGCCCCTACGCGCACCAAGGTCTTACCGGTATTCCGCCCCGCCAGCATCCGCACAAGGGCCCCGGCAGAATGCTCCAAGCCATCCGTCACATCTTCACGGTAGGCGAAATGACCGGCCCTATACCAGTCCGATAAAATCTCGATGATCTGATCATAGCGATGATAATGATCCAGAATCACAAATCCTTGAATTCGGGCGCGGTTCACCAGCAATTGCCGATTGACCCGAGGTCCCATGGGTAACGGGAAGGACGGCATTCCGATGGTCCCGCAAACCGCGATCCGCGCACCCACATTGATCCGCTCCATCACCCGGTCGAACTGGGCCGCACCCACATTGTCGAAGAAGCAATCGATCCCCTCGGGACAGGCGGCATCCAAACCGGCGCCGATGTCATCGACCGCCTTGTAGTCGATGGCCGCATCGTATTTGAACGCATCCAGGCAGAACGCCACCTTGTCCGGGCCTCCGGTCACGCCGACGGTCCGGCACCCGTGGATCTTCGCGATCTGTCCGGCCATCGAGCCAACGGCGCCCGCCGCGGTGGTGACCACAACGGTCTCACCCGCCTTGGGCGCGCAGACATCGATCAGCCCCACATACGCCGTAGCGCCGTTGATCCCGAGCACCGAGAGCGCCGTCGAGATCGGCGCCAGCGACGGGTCGACCTTGCGATCGATATCGGTGCCGTCGGAGACCGCGAACCGTCGCCATCCTTGGCGACCCTGGACGATCTCGCCAACCTTGAAATCCGGATGCCGACTTTCGATCACCTCGCCGACCGTGAACCCTGTCATCGGTCCATCGAGCGGGACCGGTGTGGAATAGTTTGCCGCCTCTGCGATCCAGCCCCGCATGGCCGGCTCCAGCGACAACCAAATCACTCGAATCAACATCTGCCCCTCGCCGATCACCGGCATGTCAGCCGGCACCGGTTCGAACAAGGCGTCGGTGACGTCAGGGTTGGGGCGAGCCCGGAGCAGGACATGCATATTTTCAGTCATTGGAAACTCACGGCTTAGGCGAACGAAACGGGACCCTTATCTCGGGTACACTATAGGCATCCGAGATAACATCAGAAAATCGCAATATAGCCTCGGATGATGATTATTATACTGGGAGTCGGATGAAAGCCGAATTTCCAGGCTT
>CALAHL010000309.1 GCA_937891725.1 uncultured Rhodospirillaceae bacterium
AGCTTGATCCAGTCCAGCAGCTCCGAGGTGGACGGCTTCTTCTTCAAACCGGGCACATCCCGGATCTCGAAAAACGAGGTCAGCGCCGCGTTCAACAGGTCTTTCTTCAGGTTCGGGAAATGCACATGGACGATCGCCTCCATGGTCTCCGGATCCGGGAACTTGATGTAATGGAAGAAACAGCGGCGCAGGAACGCATCCGGCAGTTCCTTCTCATTGTTTGAGGTGATGATCACGACCGGCCGGATCTTCGCCTCGACCGTCTCCTGAGTTTCGTAGACGTGAAATTTCATTCGGTCGAGTTCGAGCAGAAGATCGTTCGGAAACTCAATATCCGCCTTGTCGATTTCGTCGATCAGCAGGATCGACTGCTCGGGCGCGGTGAACGCCTCCCATAGCTTGCCCCGCTTGATGTAATTCGAGATGTCCTCGACCCGCGCATCGCCAAGCTGGCCATCCCGCAGGCGCGCCACGGCATCGTATTCGTAGAGCCCGTGCTGCGCCTTGGTGGTCGACTTGATATGCCACTCGATCAGCGGTTTGCCGAGAGAGTCCGCCACCTCCTGGGCCAGCACGGTCTTGCCGGTGCCCGGCTCGCCCTTGACCAGTAAGGGACGCCCCAAGGCAACGGCTGCATTCACGGCGACCCGCAGATCCTCGGTCGCGACGTAGCTTTCGGTTCCCTGGAACCGAACAGGTTCGGACATGATGAATGCTCCGGGTTAGGATGCGGCGGGAACGGTTTCCGATAAGGCGGCCTCGATCGCCGCCACGGCGTCATCCGCCTTTGAGGAGTCCGGGCCACCGGCCTGGGCCATGTCGGGCCGACCCCCGCCACCTTTGCCGCCCAACGCCGCCGCGCCGACACGAACCAAATCGACAGCGCTTATGCGACCGACGAGATCCTCGGTGACGGCCACAACGATCGAGGCTTTCCCATCATCCGCGCTGATCACCACCGCAGCGCCGGATCCGATCTCTGCCTTGAGGGCATCCGCGACGCCCTTAAGTTCCCGCGCAGGGACCCCGTCCAGGATGCGGGACGCAAATTTGACCCCTGCTATTTGCTTGACCGGGGCAGCACCAC
>CALAHL010000310.1 GCA_937891725.1 uncultured Rhodospirillaceae bacterium
ATTTGTAATCAGGGGGTCCCGGGTTCAAATCCTGGTGCCGGCACCATCGTTCCAAACGATCCGGTTCGCCGTCTGGTCGCCTCCGCGCGTCTATTCCGCCGGCTCGACTCCGGAACGCCTCATGGGACCCGCCGAAAGACCAAATAGTCGACGGAGAACCGCCCCGGCCCGAGCGCGACCACAGCGAACATGGTCACCGCCCACCACATGTGGATGTTCCACCAGACCTCAAAGGACGTGTAGATGAACGTCTGGATCACGGCGGTCATCAGCAGCAGACCCAGGGCGCCCAACCGGGTGAACAGACCGACGATGACCAGCGCCGCCAGCACATGTTCGGCGACAGCGGTCACGTGGGCCGTGACGGCCGGGAACGGCAATCCGTACTCGTATTCGAACAGAAACGGCTGGCTGGCGGTGATCTCGAAGATATTCCATCCCTCGACCTTGGTCCGGGCGGAAAACCAGAAGACCAAAGCGGTAGGCAGCCTTAGGGCCAGCAGCGCCAACGGGCTCAGAATCTCCGTCACCGGCTCTCCCAAGGCGGCAAGTCTGTGAAAAATGCCGCCCCGATGCTGCATCTCATGCTCGCTCATGATCCGGATCCTTGGTTCAGGTTAGTCTGATAGTGTCGGTCGTCTCGCAAGGCTCGGAACGCCCCCGCATCGAGGAGCGTCCGAAACGCCGGCGTCGGATCAAAGCACGAGTCCAACGCAGATGCTGCCGCATCCGCATCTTCTGCGGAGTTCCCCTGCAACAGCGTCGCCGCGAAAGCTGCGCCCGCCATGGACAGCCGCACCATCTGGAGCTCCAGATCCGGCCGCGTGATCAGGACGGCCTCGGGGCCCTCCCTGAGAGGAACGGACGACGGCTGGGGCGCGGTCTGAGCCTGCCAGATCGAGAGCACCGGATGGGACGATTGAACCAGCCGACAGGCCGGATGCGGCGTAAACCGAGCCGCAACAATCTGCGCTCCAAGATCGGAGAGGGACGCCGGATCGAGCGGTCCCGCATCCGCCGCGTGCAGCGCTTCGATCCGCGCCCGCTCCAGCCTGGCCACGTCGGCGAGATAGGGAACCGATTGCGCGGGCTCGAACGCACTCAGAAAATCGGCGAACGCTCCACCGAAAGCCGCCAGCATCCGGTCCCTGGGCGGTTGCCGCTCAATGAACACACCCGCCGCTGCCTCAAAGAACGGCACCCCCACAAGGCGCCGGACAACCGGAAACGCCTCGGCCAGACTGCCCGCCAATCCGTGGCGCAAATTGTTCCGATAGAGTCTGAAGCGAAATGCGCCTTCCGGATCCAACCAATCCGGTGCTGCGGCCCGGTCGGCCGACAGGAGCGCCTCGGCCACATCCCGTTCGAAGCCCTCACCGGTAAGGGCCGTCATTGCGCCGCCTCAACGGACCGGCCGACAAACCGATACCGGTCAAGCACGCAGCCCGCCCGAGAGACGTCGTCCGTCAGCGTGGCCCATGCCGGAATGTTGGTGTCCCATTCGATCAGGCTCGGCCGAGGCCCAATGCGCGCGATCAAATGCTCGAACAGGCTCCAAACCGGGTCAGCGACCGGCGAGCCGTGATCGTCGATCAGCAGGTCGCGGCCGTCCGCCGGATCAACCGAGTGGCCTGCCAGATGGATCTCTCCGATCAGGTCGCCCGGCATCATGTCCAGGTATCGGCGTGCGCGCTCCAGAACATCCCCGACGCTGCGATCGCCCAGATTGCTTTGGCTGATGTAAATATTGTTCACGTCGACCAGCAGCCCGCATCCGGTTCGCTCGGTCAGGCGGATCAGCAGTTCGTTTTCGGTCATCTCCGCACCGGGGAGCACCAGGTAGTTGGACGGATTCTCGACCAGTATCCGGCGGCCCAGGTACTCCTGAGTCCTCTCGACGTTCCGCACCACCCGATCGAGCGTGGCCCGGGTGAGCTGGATCGGCAGCAGGTCGGCGAAGTAGACGCCCCCGTGATCCGACCACGCCAAATGTTCCGAAATCTGTGCCGGGTCGACCCGGTCAACCAAAGCCTTCAGGCGGGCGAGATGCGCGCGATCCGGGGCCGCCTCACCGGCCAATGACAGGGCGACCCCGTGCAGCGAGATCGGATAACGCGCCGCCACCGCGTCCAGAATTCGGAGCCGGGGACCACCATCGACCATGTAGGTCTCAGGATGAACTTCCATCCATCCGACCGGGCCGGACGACGAAAGCACCTCTTCGGTGTGCTGAAATTTGAACCCCGCGCCCGCCGCTACCGGAAGCCGGTTTCCGGTCCTGGTGCGCCATGGCGCGCGGTCTAGGGTGCCACAAGGGATCATCTTCGGACTTCATGCATCTCGGCGTCCCCGGCTCCGCGATCGGGTCCGGATGGGCCGAAGGCTTTCACGTCACCGATCAGCCGGTCGGCAGGTCGCGCTCCAGCGGCTCCAGGCTGCCAGACACGGAGCGGCCGTCCGCCGTCTTCAGGGTGGTGGACTCACACGTCCCGTTCGGAACCAGCTTCCAGGCGTTGCCCTGATAGTCGACAGTCGAGGTCCCTGCGCAGGTGGTGCCTGGCCCGGCGGCGCAATCGTTCTTACCGGCCATCGAGATGCCGTAACACTTGACCATGTCCGCAGCCGTCGCGGGCATCGAAGTGGCGGCCGACAGACCGGCTGCGGTGGTCAAAGCCGCCGCAAGCGTCAAAGCGGATTTGTTCATTTCAATTCTCCTTAGATGCTGAGCGCTTCGGTCCGTCTCCCGCGTCCGAGGCATGTCCTGAGCCTGAATGTATGCGCATTGACGCTGTTTGGCCCATGACAGGTTTTCACCTTGCCGTGAGCGGGCCATCCGCAACCCGATCACCCGCTATTTCGGCCCGAGAGCCGCCCCGACACGCTCGCAGACCCACAGCACAGCCACCGCATAGGCGGGGATCAATGCCGTGCGAAGATCCCACGCCCAGGTCCCGCGCAGCAGGCTCGGCAGGCCCTCCCATGTGCCCAGCGCCGGCAGTTCGACTCCGTTCCAACCGAACCAGGCCACCGCCCCACAGACCAAGGTCACCGCAAGCGCCACCTGATGTCTCATCCCTCACTCTCCGTTTCCGCCCGCAGTCCGATCAAGGTCATCGGCGATTGCGGTACGTACAGGTTGACCGGGGTAAGATCGGGCATCGGTGTGCTCCACGCAATATGGCGCCGGCCCGACGCCGCATCGGATTTGGTGTAGTCATAGGCGTAGACCTTGCCGTTCCGCTCCCATTCGCAGCGCGTACCGGGCGGCAGGTCGGCATCCTGCATCATCGCGCGGGTCGGCACCGGCGGGGCGCCGGTCGCGTACAGCGCGTGTCCCGGCATGTCGTCGTCGAGCAGCGCCAGCGCGCCGCCCCGGGCGACCGTTTCCTCGATCCGCCGACGATGGGAGATATGGTCGTCGAAATAGATCAGGGCTCCGTCCGGCAGCTCCCGGAACTCCGGATCATCGGACCAGTCGCCCAACCGGTAAGCGACGCGAGGATCCTTGGCCCGCAAGCGTTCGCGGACGATGTCGAAGGTCACGATCCGGCTGTCCGGGCTGGCCTCCGCCATCATCCAGGAGGACTGCCCCAAATAGGTGCCGCTTTCCACGATCAGCGGCGGCCTCAGCAGAGCCGCCGTCGCAAACACCCAGAAGCTCGAATTGTGCATGGTGCCGCCGGCATTGTCCCGCATGGGGCGGCGCGCATAGCTGGCGATGAACCGGTCATAGATCCGCTCCGCGTCTTCGTCACCCGGAAGACTTAGGTTGCGGGCCTCCAGCGCCTCGATCAGTTGTCGGAGCCGCGCCACCGTCTCTTGGCGCAGGCGCGCCTTCAGCACCGGTGAGCGGACCGAACGGCCAACCTCACGCTCGGCCTTTCCGGTCGCGGGCGGGGTCGAAGAAGCGCCGATAACCTGATACGTCACAGACATGGTTGAGCCTTGTCGCAAGAGTGGAGATCGGAGGTGGCCCGCGCCGTCCCGTTTGTCCACCATGGCAATCTGCATTCACGAATCCAACCGCTAAATCATGGGCTTGAAGATATGGATCGATATGTGACGGCTTTGGGTGCGATTTTGATCTCGGCAGCGGTCGCCCTTGGAGCCGTCGGGGCACACGCGGTCGGAGCCGAGGACCCGTTTGCGCGTCAGCTCTGGCAGACCGCCAATCTGTGGCATGCGATCAGTGCGGTCGGCCTGTTTGCGACGGGGCTGGGGTGGTCTCGACTGTCCCCATTCTGGCGCGGGATCGGTGCCTGGGTGGTGGGCCTCGGGGTGGTTCTGTTCAGCGGTTCGATCTATCTGCAGGCGCTTACCGAGTCTGCTCCGTTCCCCGGCTCGGCTCCCCTCGGAGGCAGCGCGCTGATCCTCGGCTGGCTGGTGATCGCGGGCGCGGCGATCCGGTCGGCACGGCACCCATGACGGCAACTGTGATTGACGGGCCGGTTCCCGCTCGCCAGCATCGTTGCAGAGACGCCAAGACCACCAATTACAAAAAGACGAAGGGAGAAGCGCCATGGTCGATCGGCCGGGACGGGTAGAGGGTAAAGTCATCGTGGTCGCCGGTGCGGGTTCGGTCGGGCCGGGCTGGAGCAACGGGCGGGCTGCGGCAACCCTGTACGCACGCGAAGGGGCCACGCTCTATCTGATTGATATCGACCGGGAGTCGCTGGAAGAAACCAAACGTCTGGTGGTCGAGGCCGGCGCCACATGCCACACCGAGATCGGTGATCTGACCGACGGCCACACCGTTCGGGATCTGCTGGCCGATTGCGTGAAGCGGTTCGGACGGCTTGACGTCATGCACAACAATGTCGGCGGCTCGGCCCCCGGCGGCGTGGCCGAGATGCCAGAGGAGCTTTGGGATCGGCAGATCGAGTTCAATCTGAAGACCGTCTACCTGGGCTGCCACCATGCCATCCCCCACATGCGGGAGAACGGCGGTGGCGCGATCATCAACCTGGCCAGTGTCGCTGGCTACCGGCACATCGGCACGCCGATCAATGCCTATGCCGCTGCCAAGGCAGGTGTGGTGCAGCTGTCCCGCGCCATCGGCGTGCAATACGCCAAGGAGAAAATCCGCTGCAACACGGTGGTTCCCGGCCTGATGCATACGCCGCTGGTGGAAGCGCGCCTGACCAAACAGCGCGGCAACAACGACGCCGAGGCGCTGATCGCTCGTCGTCACGCGCAGGTCCCGATGGGTCATATGGGCGACGCCTGGGACATCGCCTACGCGGCCCTCTACCTCGCCTCCGACGAGGCGAAATACGTCACGGCCACCGAAATCGTGGTCGATGGCGGCTTGGTGATGAGCGCGCCGATCTAACCCGCCATCACGGCTGTTCACGAGCTCGGGAAGCCCCGCGTGAGGCCCTAAAACAGTGCCGCCCTCCGTGCCATCTCTGGATCATCAGAGGATAGGATGCGGAGGGCGGTATGGCCGATATTCTGAATTTCCCCGAACGGCGGGCGACGATCCATTTCTCACCCGAGGATCGTGCGGCCTTCCACCGGCTGCTCAACCGCCTCCGCCCTGCCGGGGCGATCGGCATCGACGAGGAACCCGGTCCCGGTATCGCCAGAGCCTATATCGTTGGTGCGGAGGGCGAGACCTTGGTCATAATTCGTAAGACCAGCGCGGGCGTGTCCGTCGACTCAGGCTTTGCCAACGCCACGATGTGGTCCGGACGCCAGATGGCGCATTACGCGTGAGGACCTCGCCTACCCCGACCGTGGCACCCGTTCCGGGAGTTGCAGCGCGTTGACCAGGGCGCGAACCTCCTGCCGAGCCGCGATGTGGGACATCCGGGGCTTGGGGGCGCCGGGGCGCTGCGCCTGATCGAAAATGTCCAGCATGGTGAGCCCTTGCAGGAACAGCTCCCGGAAGATCACCCGCTCACTGAACCCTGGCGCGATCCGAAAGCCGATGCGCTTGGCCAACTTCTCCAGAACCGTTTCCATCTCACGCTTGTTGCGGGCGTCGAGGTTGGACAGCCGGTTGCGCATGACGATCCAGTCGATCGAGCCGCCGTCGCGCTTCGCCCTTTGCTTGCGCGCATCCCAGACCATTTCGGCATAGACGCTGGGTTTGGTGACCTCTCCGGTGCGGCCGTCCACATGGGCAACCACATCGAGATCGATAAAACTGTCGTTGACCGGTGTGATCAGGGTATCGGCCTGGGCATGGGCCAAACGCGAGAGATTGCTGTCGGTGCCGGCGCAGTCGATCACGATGTAATCCACCGAGGCCCGCAATTGAAACAGGATCGCGTGCAGGCGCTGCCCATCCAGCTCGCGCGCGGTCTCCCTGTCATTGTCGTCGGAATGGGCAAGGAAGAAGTGCCGAGGCATCGGCAAGCGATTGCCCTCCCGTTGGATCGTCGCGGCCCGGTTAGAGAGATAGCGGGTCAGCGTCCACTGCCGCGCATCCAGATCGACAGTCCCAACTCGAAAGCCGAGCCGCAGCAAGGCGACGGTCACGTGCATCGACGTGGTCGACTTTCCCGAGCCGCCCTTCTCGCAACCCACGACCAGGACATGAGGGGCTTGTGTCCGCTCCTCAATCTCCGCCGGTTCCATTAAATCCGTATCGGCCATGGCCGACCTACTCCCATTCGGGTTTGCGAATCGGCTGTAGTCTACACCAAATCGATTTTTGAAGCGTCCTAGGCCGGACGCATCCAGATCGAGGTGTCGTGGAACACCGCCCCTCCCGAAGGTGGCGGGCTGTCGGCGGAGGTCAGGGCGTTGATCCCCATCCCGCCCTCGAACGCATGGCCCGGATGGACGGACTCCACGATCACGGTGCCGGGTTGCACCCCGTCGAAGGATCGGGCGTGCACCACGACCTCGCCGCGTTCATTGCCAAGCCGCACCCGGTCGCCCGCCGACAGGCCGAGCCTGGCAAGCGTGTCGGGATGGATCATCGCCTCCGGCCGGCCTTCCCGCTTGAGACTGCCGGGAGTCTCGGTGAACGAGGTGTTCAGATAGTTGCGCGCCGGTGCGGTCACCAGACGATAGGGCCGTTCCTCGGTCGCCCGGTCGATGAGGTCGACATGATCCGGAAACGGTTCGATCCCCGCACCGGCGGCTCCGAGGTCCGCCCAGGGTGCTGCGAAGCGGAACTTACCGGACGGGGTCGCAAAGCCGTCCAGGAAATGCAAATGCCGGAAGTCGGTCGCAATGTCGAGGAACGGCTGCGCCCGCATCGCCTGATATCCGGGGTATCCCGACCGCTTCAGGGTCGCGTCGAGTAGTTCCGTATCGGTCATCTCAAAGCCGGGATGGTGTGCGCCCAACCGGTGTGCCAGCGCCCGCGACAGCTCGTGGTTTGAGACACATCCCTCAGGCGCCTCGATCACCTTGGTTCCGAGTTCCAGGAACGGCTGGCCGCCGGCGGTGTAAATGTCGTCGTGCTCCAGGAACATGGTGGCGGGCAGCACGATATCGGCATGGCGCGCGGTTTCGGTCATGAACTGCTCATGCACGCACACGAACAGATCGTCTCGGTTGAAGCCTTGGCGCACCCGGTTGCTGTCGGGTGCCACCGCCACCGGGTTGGTGTTCTGGATCAGCATGGCGGTGACCGGCGGCCCCTTGGAGACCACGGCATCCTCACCTGTCAGGACCGGGCCGATCCGCGACATGTCGAGCATCCGAACACTCGGATCCATAACGTCGGTGGCCTCGATCAAGGTCTTGTCGACATGAAACAGGCCGTCGAATTTCCACAACGCCCCGCCGCCCCGATGCTGCCAC